>NZ_JCBAJO010000106.1:0-16015 GCF_059772245.1 Cupriavidus sp. R6-3 | reverse complement strand
CCCGGTGCGCGGCTGCATCGAGTCCAGGCGGACGTCGCCGATGCCGACAGCGTGGCGCGGGCGTTCGACGCGGCCGCCCGGGCGCTGGGTCCGATCAGCCTGCTGGTCAACAACGCCGGCCAGGCGCACAGCGCGCCGTTTGCAAAAACCGACGTGGCGCTGTGGCGCCGCATGCTGGACGTGAACCTGACCGGTACCTTCCTGTGCACGCAGGCCGCGCTGCCCGCAATGCGGGACGCGGGCTGGGGCCGCGTGGTCAATGTCGCGAGCACGGCCGCGCTGACCGGCTATGCCTATGTGACGGCCTACTGCGCCGCCAAGCACGGCGTGCTGGGGCTGACGCGCGCGCTGGCGCTCGAGCTGGCGCGCAGCGGCGTCACGGTCAATGCGGTCTGTCCCGGCTATACCGATACCGACATCGTGCGCGAGGCAGTGGCCAATATCGTGAGCAAGACCGGCCGCACGGAAGAGCAGGCGCGCGCCGAACTGGCCGGCCGCAATCCGCAGCGCCGGCTGGTGGATCCCGATGAAGTGGCCGACGCGGTGGCGTGGCTGTGCCGGCCGTCCGCGAGCGCGATCACGGGCCAGGCCATCGCGGTGGCCGGCGGCGAGGTAATGGCGGGCTGAACCGGCTTTCCGCGGCGGCGAACGACGAACCCAAGCACCGGGACCTCGGCAGCGATACATCGACACACACACCGACACACCGACACACCGGCACACCGACACACCGACACACCGATACATCGACACATCGACGAGAGAACGCAGATGAACGAGATCGCACTGGACATGCGCCACCACAAGCGCGGCTTCGCGGACTTCGCGCCGCGCCACTTCCTGTGGTCGGTATCCGATGACGGCAAGGTCGGCACCGTGACGCTGAACCGCCCCGAGCGCAAGAACCCGCTGACCTTCGACGCCTACGCGGAACTGCGCGATCTGTTCCGCGCGCTGGTCTATGCGAACGATATCAAGGCGGTGGTGGTGCAGGGCGCAGGCGGCAATTTTTGCTCGGGCGGCGACGTGCACGAGATCATCGGCCCGCTGACGAAGATGGCGATGCCCGAGCTGCTGGATTTCACGCGCATGACCGGCGACCTCGTCAAGGCGATGCGGGCGTGTCCGCAACCGATCATCGCGGCGGTCGACGGCGTCTGCGCTGGCGCGGGCGCGATGATCGCGCTGGCCTCCGACATGCGTCTGGCGACCGAATCGGCGCGCACGGCCTTCCTGTTCGTGCGCGTGGGCCTGGCCGGTGCCGACATGGGCGCCTGCACGCTGCTGCCGCGCATGATCGGCCAGGGACGCGCCAGCGAGCTGCTGTACACGGGCCGCGCGATGAGCGCGCAGGAAGGGCTGCAGTGGGGCTTCTTCAATGCGCTGCATGCGCCGGAGCGGTTGCGCGACGAAGCCGCCGCGCTGGCCGCGCAACTGGCCGCGGGCCCGACCTTCGCGCATGGCGTCACCAAGAAGCTGCTGCACCAGGAATGGAACATGGGGCTGGACGAGGCCATCGAGGCCGAGGCGCAGGCCCAGGCGATCTGCATGCAGACCGGCGACTTCCGCCGCGCCTACGAGGCCTTCGTCGCCAAGGCGAAGCCCGTGTTCGAAGGCAACTGAGTGAAGGTGACTCAGTGAAGGCAACCGAGGGAACTGACATGACCGGTTGGCAAGACGATCTGGCGCTGCCTTTCTTCGACGACGCGCACCGCGCGCTGGCGCGCGAGCTGGACGCCTGGTGCGCGCGCTCGTTGTCCGCGCAGCCGCATGCGCCCGGCGCCGATGTCGACGCGGACTGCCGCGCGCTGGTGCGCCAGCTCGGCGAGGCCGGCTGGCTGCGCTACTGCGTGCCGCTCGCCTACGGCGGCGTGCTCGACCAGCTCGATTCACGCGCGCTGTGCCTGCTGCGCGAGACGCTGGCGCGCCACGATGGGTTGGCCGACTTCGCGTTCGCGATGCAGGGACTGGGCTCGGGCGCGATCACGCTGGCGGGCGACGAGACGCTGCGCCAGCGCTATCTGCCGCGCGTGGCGCGCGGCGAGGCGATCGCGGCCTTCGCGCTGTCCGAACCGGAGGCCGGTTCCGACGTCGCCGCGATGCAGTGCAGCGCGACGCTGGACGGCGACCACTACGTGCTCGACGGCACCAAGACGTGGATCTCGAACGGCGGCATCGCCGACTTCTACTGCGTGTTCGCGCGCACCGGCGAGGCGCCCGGCGCGCGCGGCATCACGGCCTTCGTCGTCGATGCCGATACGCCGGGCCTGCGGATCGCCGAGCGCATCGACGTGATGGCGCCGCATCCGTTGGCCACGCTGCGTTTCGAGGGCTGCCGCGTGCCGGTCTCGCAGCGGCTGGGCGAGCCGGGGCAGGGCTTCAAGCTGGCAATGATGACGCTGGACATCTTCCGCGCCTCGGTCGCGGCCGCCGCGCTTGGCTTCGGCCGCGCGGCGCTCGATGAAGCGATCGCGCGGGCCACCGCGCGCCCGATTTTCGGCGGCAAGCTGGCCGACCTGCAGCTGACGCAGGCCGCGCTCGGCGAGATGGCGACCGCGCTCGACGCGGCCGCGCTGCTGACCTGGCGTGCGGCGTGGCTGCGCGATACCGGCGCGGGCCGCAGTCAGGGCGGCACCCAAGGCGGCGCTCCGGTCCGCACGACCCGCGAGGCCGCGATGGCCAAGATGACTGCGACCGAGAACGCGCAGATGGTGATCGATCGCGCGGTGCAGCTGTTTGGCGGACTTGGCGTACGCATCGGCAGCCGGGTCGAGAGCCTGTACCGTGAGATCCGCTCGCTGCGCATCTACGAGGGCGCCACCGAAGTGCAGAAGCTGATCGTCGCGCGCGAAACGCTGGCCGCGCGGCAACCGCGGTCCTGACCGCGCGCTCCACAGAACGAGCGCCGCCCATCAAGGAGACAGCCATGGCGAGCACAGCCCACATCGATACCTTCGCCCAGGACCGCCTGCCGCCGCGCGAGGCCTGGCCGCAGTTCCTGTTCAACGACGACACGCGCTATCCCGAGCGGTTCAACGCGGCGGTGGAACTGGTCGATCGCCATGTGCGCGAGGGCCGCGGCGAACGGATCGCGATCCGCTATCCCGATGCCGGCAGCGCCGGCGGGTTTGCCACCGTCAGCTATGCCGAGCTGGCCGCGCTGACCAACCGCATCGCGCGCGTGCTGACCGAGGACATGGGACTGGTGCCCGGCAACCGCATCCTGCTGCGCGGTCCCAACAACCTGATGATGGCCGCGAGCCTGCTGGCGACGCTGAAGGCCGGCCTGATCGCGGTGCCGACGATGCCGCTGCTGCGCGCGCGCGAACTGAAGCAGGTAATCGATCGCGCCGAGGTGGGCGCCGCGCTGTGCGATGCGCGGCTGCGCGACGAGCTGGACGCGAACATGCGCGAGGGCGGCGAGTTCCACTGTCCGACGATGCGGCAGGTGCTGTGCTTCAACGGCAGCGGGCCGGGCTCGCTCGAGGCGGCGCTGGAAGGCAAGCCCGACGATTTCGCCGCCTGCGATACCGCCAGCGACGACATCTGCCTGATCGCCTTTACCAGTGGCACCACCGGCCAGCCCAAGGGCACCGTGCATTTCCATCGCGACGTGCTGGCGATGTGCGACCTGTTCCCGCGCCATGTGCTTAAACCCACGGCCGACGACGTGTTCTGCGGCACGCCGCCGCTGGCCTTCACCTTCGGCCTGGGCGGGCTGCTGTGCTTCCCGCTGCGGGCCGGCGCCTCGACGGTGCTGGCCGAGAAGCTGACGCCGGAGACGCTGCTGGCGCTGATCCAGGACGCGCGCGCGACCATCGTCTTCACCGCGCCGACCTTCTATCGCCAGATGGCCGCGGCGGCGGGGCGCTACGACCTGTCGAGCCTGAAGAAAAGCGTGTCGGCCGGCGAGGCGCTGCCCGACGCCACGCGCCAGAGCTGGAAGGCGGCGACCGGCATCGAGATGATCGACGGCATCGGCGGCACCGAGATGATGCACATCTTCATCTCCAGCGCCGGCGACGAGGTACGGCCAGGGGCGATCGGCAAGGTGGTGCCCGGCTATGTCGCGCGCATCGTCGACGAGAACATGCAGACGCTGCCGCCCGGCGTGCCCGGCAAGCTGGCGGTGCAGGGGCCGACCGGCTGCCGCTATCTGGACGATCCGCGCCAGGCCAACTACGTACGCGACGGCTGGAACCTGCCCGGCGATACCTTCGTGATGGACGCCGACGGCTACTACTTCTACCAGGCGCGTTCGGACGACATGATCGTTTCGGCCGGCTACAACATCGCCGGTCCCGAGGTCGAGGCCGCGCTGATGCAGCACGAAGCGGTGGCCGAGTGCGGCGTGGTCGGCGCGCCCGATGACGGGCGCGGCCAGGTGGTGGCCGCCTATGTGGTGCTGCGACCCGGCTTCCACGGCGACGATGCGATGCGCGTCACGCTGCAGGAGCACGTCAAGCGGCAGATCGCGCCGTACAAGTATCCGCGCCGCATCCACTTCGTCGACGCGCTGCCGCGCACCGAGACCGGCAAGCTGCAGCGTTTCCGGCTGCGGCAGATGGCCGAGCAGAACGGGACGCCGGCGTCATGACGGCAGCCGCGAGCTTTCGCAACACGGTGCGGGTGCGCTTCAAGGACTGCGACGCCGCCGGCATCGTGTTCTTTCCGCGCTATTTCGAGATGCTGAACGATCTGGTCGAAGACTGGTTTCGCGAGGCGCTCGACTGGCCGTTCGAGCGCATGCACGGCGCCGATCGCGCAGGCGTGCCGACCGCGGACCTGCAGTGCCGCTTCGTCGCGCCGAGCCGGATGGGCGAGGTGCTGACGCGCGAGCTGGCGGTGACGCGGCTGGGCAGTTCCAGCTGCACGCTGCGAGTGCGTTTTCTCGGCGCGGAAGCCGACGGGCGGGCGGACCTGCGCGTCGAATTCAGTCAGCGCCTGGTCTGCGTCGATACGGCCCGCATGGCGCCGCGGCCCTTTCCCGCGCCGGTGCGCGAGGCGATGGCCCGCTTCGTCGACGAAGCGGCCGAAGCCGCATCGGCCACAGCGACCGCAACGGGCAGCTCGGCCAAATCGGCCACATCGGCCACATCGGCTACATCGGCTACATCGGCTACATCGGCCACATCGGCCGCTTCGACCACAGCGCGCAGTTCGGCCGCAGAGGGCACCTCCGCCGCCTCGGCCATCTCGGCCTCTACTTCATCGAATTCCTGACGAGTCCAAGCTATGAACGATATCGTGGCGCCTGCCGCCAAATCCTCGACCAGTGCGAACACCGCGAAGACCGCCACCGCCGCCGAGCGGGGCCAGCCGATGGCCGTGCTGCAGCCCCCGGGCTGGGCCGCGCCGCGGGGCTATGCCAACGGCATCCTGACCGAATTCCAGGCCGGCAGCCGGCTGATCTTCGTCGGCGGCCAGATCGGCTGGAACGGCCAGTGCGAATTCGAAAGCGACGACTTCGCCGAGCAGACGGCCCAGGCGCTGCGCAATGTGGTCGCGATCCTGGAGCAGGGCGGCGCGCGGCCCGAGCATATCGCCCGAATGACCTGGTATGTGAAGGACAAGGCGGAATATGTCGCCGCCTATCCCGCCATCGGCAAACACTATCGCCAGATCATCGGGCGCCACTTTCCGGCCATGACCGCGATCGAGGTCGCGGACCTGATCGAACCGCGCGCCCGGGTCGAGATCGAAGTGACAGCCGTGGTGCCGCCCACCGTGTCCGCGACAGCGTGATACTGGCGCGCGCATCACGTAACCGGGGGAGGGAAATCCCTCGCCCGGCATACGCAAGTCCTTGAAAACTTGAGAAATTGGCCGGCGTGAGGTAGAATCCGAAAGTTTCGCTTTCAGAACCCTTCACCCTAGCGCCAACCGCATTCCACCTTCCGCCGCCCTGACCGCTGCCCTGCGGATTCGCCCCGGAGCGCCGTGCCGATCGCCGTCGACACCTTTGCCGCCCCCACGCCGAATCCCGCGCAGCCCGGCCCGACAGCCCCGGCTCGCCGCCGGTGCGCTCGCCGTCAGATTCGGGGCACGAGGCGTCGAGAGAGGTCGGTCACGGGGTGAATCCAGCAGGAGCCTACCCGTGTTACCGTCTTTTCCGCCCGCCATCCTTGCGCTAGCAGACGGCACGGTCTTTCGTGGCTATTCCATCGGCGCCTCCGGCCATACCATCGGCGAAGTGGTGTTCAACACCGCGCTGACCGGTTACCAGGAAATCCTCACCGACCCGAGCTATTCGCGGCAGATCGTCACGCTGACGTATCCGCATATCGGCAATGTCGGCGTCAATTCCGAGGATGTCGAAGCCACCAAAGTCCATGCCGCCGGCCTGATCATCAAGGATCTGCCGCTGCTCGCCTCGAACTTCCGCAAGCAGCACACGCTGCCGCACTACCTGAAGCAGGAGAAGGTGCCCGCCATTGCCGGCATCGACACCCGCAAGCTGACCCGCATCCTGCGCGAGAAGGGTGCGCAGAACGGCTGCATCCTGGCCGGCGAGGACAACGCGCAGAAGGCCATCGACTTGGCGCGCTCGTTCCCGGGCCTGGCCGGCATGGACCTGGCCAAGGTCGTGTCGGTCAAGGAGCCGTACGAGTGGAACCAGACCGAGTGGGCGCTGGAACGCGGCTATGGCAAGCTGGAGAACCCGCGTTTCCACGTGGTCGCGTTCGACTACGGCGTCAAGTTCAACATCCTGCGGATGCTGGCCCAGCGCGGCTGCCGCATCACGGTGCTGCCGGCCCAGTCGACCGCCGCCGACGCGCTGGCCTACAAGCCGCACGGCATCTTCCTGGCCAACGGCCCGGGCGATCCTGAGCCGTGCGACTACGCGATCCGCGCCACGCAGGAATTCCTGCAGCGCGGCATCCCGACCTTCGGCATCTGCCTGGGCCACCAGATCATGGGCCTGGCCGTCGGTGCGAAGACCGTCAAGATGCCGACCGGCCACCACGGCGCCAACCATCCGGTCAAGGATCTGGATGACGGCCGCGTGGTGATCACCTCGCAGAACCACGGCTTTGCGGTCGACGCCGCGACGCTGCCGGCCAACGCGCGCGTGACCCACGTCTCGCTGTTCGACGGCACGCTGCAGGGCTTCGCGCTGAACGACAAGCCGGCCTTCTGCTTCCAGGGACACCCGGAAGCGTCGCCCGGCCCGCACGACGTGGCCTATCTGTTCGACCGCTTCACGAAGCTGATGGAGGAGGCCCGCCAGTAAGGCGGACCTCGACATCGAGACCGGACAAGACGCTGACAAGACGCGGACGAGACGACGACAGGATCGCGACCATGAACGCCCTGATGCACGCCACCTTCGGCATTACCGATTTCTGGACCTACCTGCTGGGCACGATCTTCATCGTGCTGCTGCCGGGGCCGAATTCGATGTACGTGCTGTCGGTCGCCGCGCAGCGGGGCGTGCGCGCCGGCTATCGCGGCGCCTGCGGCGTGTTCCTCGGCGACGCCATCCTGATGGTGCTGTCGGCGGCCGGCGTGGCCTCGCTGCTCAAGGCCAGCCCCGGGCTGTTCTACGTGATCAAATACATCGGCGCCGCCTATCTGGCGTGGATCGGCTTCCAGATGCTGCGCGGCGCGCTGCGCAGCTGGACCGGCCACGGCAAGGGCGCGCAAGCCGCGGCGGCGGAGCAGTGCGAGGCTGCGGGGCAGGGCGAGGGGCGGGGCGAGGGCCAGGGACCGGTGCAGGCCACCGACCCGACCAACCCCTTTCGCAAGGCGCTGCTGATCAGCCTGCTGAACCCCAAGGCCATCCTGTTCTTCGTCTCGTTCTTCATCCAGTTCGTCGATCCGCAGTTCGCCTATCCGGTGCTGTCGTTCGCCGCGCTGGGGCTGGTCTGCCAGGTCTGCAGCTTCGCCTACCTGACCGCCATCATCTTCGTCGGCGCGAAGCTGGCCGAGGCCTTCCGCCGCCGGCGCAGGCTGTCGGCCGGCATGGCGAGCGGCGTGGGCGCGATGTTTATCGGCTTCGGCGCCAAGCTGGCGACGGCCACCCTGAACTGAATATTGATATCCGGCGCGGTGCGCCTGCTCCCAGCGAGCGCGGACCGGCCGACAAAGAGAGCGTGCAATGCCAAAACGCACAGACATCCAGAGCATCCTGATCATCGGCGCGGGCCCCATCATCATCGGCCAGGCCTGCGAGTTCGACTATTCCGGCGCGCAGGCGTGCAAGGCGCTGCGCGAGGAAGGCTTCAAGGTCATCCTGGTCAATTCGAACCCGGCGACCATCATGACCGACCCGAACACCGCCGATGTGACCTACATCGAGCCCATCACGTGGGAAGTGGTCGAGCGCATCATCGCCAAGGAGCGTCCCGACGCGATCCTGCCCACCATGGGCGGCCAGACCGCGCTGAACTGCGCGCTGGACCTGCACCGCCACGGCGTGCTCGACAAGTACAAGGTCGAGCTGATCGGCGCCTCGCCCGAGGCGATCGACAAGGCCGAGGACCGCCAGAAGTTCAAGGACGCGATGACCAGGATCGGTCTCGGTTCGGCCAAGTCCGGCATCGCCCACTCGATGGAAGAGGCGCTGGCCGTGCAGTCGCAGATCGCGCGCGAGACCAACACCAGCGGCTATCCGATCGTGATCCGCCCCTCCTTCACCTTGGGCGGCACCGGCGGCGGCATCGCCTACAACCGCGAGGAATTCGAGGAGATCTGCAAGCGCGGCCTGGACCTGTCGCCGACGCGCGAGCTGCTGATCGAGGAATCGCTGCTGGGCTGGAAAGAGTATGAGATGGAAGTGGTCCGCGACAAGAAGGACAACTGCATCATCGTCTGCTCGATCGAGAACCTGGACCCGATGGGTATCCACACCGGCGACTCGATCACCGTCGCGCCGGCGCAGACCCTGACCGACAAGGAATACCAGCTGCTGCGCAACGCCTCGCTGGCGGTGCTGCGCGAGATCGGCGTCGATACCGGCGGCTCCAACGTCCAGTTCTCGATCAATCCCAAGGATGGCCGGATGATCGTGATCGAGATGAACCCGCGTGTGTCGCGTTCGTCCGCGCTGGCCTCGAAGGCCACCGGCTTCCCGATCGCCAAGGTCGCCGCCAAGCTGGCGGTCGGCTACACGCTGGACGAGCTGAAGAACGAGATCACCGGCGGCCAGACCCCGGCATCGTTCGAGCCGTCGATCGACTACGTGGTCACCAAGGTGCCGCGCTTCGCCTTCGAGAAATTCCCGCAGGCCGACAGCCACCTGACCACGCAGATGAAGTCGGTGGGCGAGGTGATGGCGATGGGCCGCACCTTCCAGGAATCGTTCCAGAAGGCGCTGCGCGGCCTCGAGGTCGGCGTCGACGGTCTGGACGAGAAGTCGACCGACCGCGACGAGATCGTCGAGGAGATCGGCGAGGCGGGCCCGGACCGGATCTGGTACGTCGGCGATGCGTTCCGCCTGGGCATGTCGCTCGAGGAGGTGTACGCCGAGACCGATATCGACCCGTGGTTCCTCGCCCAGATCGAGGACATCGTCAAGACCGAGGCCCAGGTCAAGGCCCGCACGCTGGACAGCCTGTCGGCGGCCGAGCTGCGCTACCTGAAGCAGAAGGGCTTCTCCGACCGGCGCCTGGCCAAGCTGATGAAGACCGACGCCAAGGCCGTGCGCCAGGCGCGCCTGGCGAGCAACGTGCGCCCGGTCTACAAGCGCGTCGACACCTGCGCGGCGGAATTCGCCACCAACACCGCCTACATGTACTCGACCTACGAGGCCGAGCACGGCGAGTGCGAGGCCAACCCGACCGACAAGCGCAAGATCATGGTGCTGGGCGGCGGCCCGAACCGGATCGGCCAGGGCATCGAGTTCGACTACTGCTGCGTGCACGCGGCGCTCGCGCTGCGCGAGGATGGCTACGAGACCATCATGGTCAACTGCAACCCCGAGACCGTGTCGACCGACTACGACACCTCCGACCGCCTGTACTTCGAGCCGCTGACGCTCGAGGACGTGCTGGAGATCGTCGACAAGGAAAAGCCGGTCGGCGTGATCGTGCAGTATGGCGGCCAGACCCCGCTGAAGCTGGCGCTGGATCTGGAGGCCAACGGCGTGCCCATCATCGGCACGAGCCCCGACATGATCGACGCGGCCGAGGATCGCGAGCGCTTCCAGAAGCTGCTGCAGGAACTCGGCCTGCGCCAGCCGCCGAACCGTACCGCACGCGCCGAGGACGAGGCGCTGAAGCTGGCCGAGGAAATCGGCTACCCGCTGGTGGTGCGCCCGTCGTACGTGCTGGGCGGCCGCGCGATGGAGATCGTCCATGAGCCGCGCGACCTCGAGCGCTACATGCGCGAGGCGGTCAAGGTGTCGAACGACTCGCCGGTGCTGCTCGATCGCTTCCTCAACGATGCGATCGAGTGCGACGTCGATGCGCTGTGCGATGGCAAGCGCGTCTTCATCGGCGGCGTGATGGAGCATATCGAGCAGGCGGGCGTCCACTCGGGCGATTCGGCGTGCTCGCTGCCGCCGTACTCGCTGTCGCAGGCGACCGTCGACGAACTGAAGCGCCAGACCGCCGCGATGGCCAAGGCGCTGAACGTGGTCGGCCTGATGAACGTCCAGTTCGCGATCCAGCAGAAGGACGGTCAGGACATCGTCTACGTGCTCGAAGTGAACCCGCGCGCCTCGCGCACGGTGCCGTACGTGTCGAAGGCCACCGGCCTGTCGCTGGCCAAGATCGCCGCGCGCTGCATGGCCGGCCAGTCGCTGGACGAGCAGGGCATCGGCGACGAGGTGGTGCCGCCGTACTACAGCGTCAAGGAAGCGGTGTTCCCGTTCAACAAGTTCCCTGGCGTCGATCCGGTGCTCGGACCCGAGATGCGTTCGACCGGCGAGGTGATGGGCGTGGGCAAGACCTTCGGCGAGGCCCTGTTCAAGAGCCAGCTGGCGGCCGGTTCGCGCCTGCCGGAACGCGGCACCGTGCTGCTGACCGTCAAGGACAGCGACAAGCCGCACGCGGTCAGCGTCGCCCGCATGCTGCACGACATGGGCTACCCGCTGGTGGCGACCCGCGGCACCGCGTCCGCGATCGAGGCGGCCGGCATTCCGGTGCGCGTGGTCAACAAGGTCAAGGACGGCCGTCCGCATATCGTCGACATGCTGAAGAACGGCGAGCTGGCGCTGGTGTTCACCACGGTCGACGAGACCCGCACCGCGATCGCCGATTCGCGCTCGATCCGGATCTCGGCGCTGGCCAACCGCGTGCCGTACTACACGACCATCGCCGGTGCCCGCGCCGCGGTCGAGGGCCTGAAGCAGATGCAGAATCTGGAGGTCTACGACCTGCAGGGCCTGCACGCTTCGCTGGCCTGATCACGGTCCCGGCCGAGCCCAGGTTCGGCTGACGGGACCGGATGCGCCGGACCCCTGCGTCCGCCGGTGTTGATGCCGGCGGACGTCTTGTCCTAAACTAACGGGAATTTCGGCGGCCTGCCGGCCGAAAAAGAAGCAATACGAAGCAATATCCGGTATTGCAACGGTATCGCAACGCATTACCGAATATTCCCTGGTAGTCACCAACGAACCTAAAAGCCGCGGTTGAGCGGAGGTGTGCCGGCAAAACCGCTGCGTACATCGCCCGCTGCGCTGCGGCTCATTTTTTTGCCTGACGAAGACATGAGCACCATTCCGATTACCAAGCGCGGCGCAGAACTCCTGAAAGCGGAGCTGCAACGCCTGAAGGCCGTCGAACGTCCCGCGGTGATCAATGCCATCGCCGAGGCGCGCGCGCAGGGCGATCTGTCGGAAAACGCGGAATACGACGCAGCCAAGGAAAAGCAGGCCTTTATCGAGGGCCGCATCCAGGAAGTGGAGGCCAAGCTGTCGGCCGCGCAGATCATCGATCCCACCCAGCTCGACACCGATGGCCGTATCGTGTTCGGCGCCACCGTCGACCTGGAAGACCTGGAGTCGGGCAAGTCGGTCCGCTATCAGATCGTCGGCGAGGACGAAGCCGATCTCGACAGCGGCAAGATCTCCGTCAGCTCGCCGATCGCGCGGGCGCTGATCGGCAAGTTCGAGGGCGATGTCGCAACCGTGCTGGCCCCCGGGGGCGAGCGCGAGTACGAAGTCATCACCGTCCGCTACATCTGAGGCGGCGCGCGCCGTGGTCTCGCCGTCCTCCCCGCTGCCGGGCCCGGCGTCCGCCGGCCAGCCGCTGCTGCCCCACCGGCTGTTCCTGCTGCTGACGGTGATCTGGGCCGGCAGCCTCTGGACGATCGGCTATCTGGTCGCTCCCACGCTGTTTGCCGTGCTGCCGAGCCGCGAAATGGCCGGCATGCTGGCGGGGCAGCTGTTCCGCACCGAGGCCGTGCTCGGCGTGGTGATCGGCGTGCTGCAGCTGGTGCTGTGCAACGTGATGATCCGGCGCGGCGCCACGCGCTACCGGGCGCTGCGCTGGCTGGTGCTCGGCATGCTGTGCTGCGTGCTGATTGGGTATTTCGGGCTGCAGCCCTTCATGGAGAGCCTGCGGCACAAGGCGCAGGCGATGGGGCTCGGCGTGTCCGAGTCGCCGTTCCGCGCGCGCTTCGGCATGCTGCACGGCATCTCGAGCGCCTTCTATCTGCTGCAGAGCGTGCTGGCGCTGGTGCTGGTCTGGCGTCTCGCCGGCCGGCGCACCGTGGCGGAGGACTGAAGGGACTTCCCCGCTGGGCGGTTTTTTTGCCCCTCTCCGCTTGCGGGAGAGGGGTGCACGGCACCGATCAGCCCAGCGACTTCTTTTTCTGGCTGGCCTGGCGGCTGCGGGCGCGCTTGACGTTGCCGCCGGCGGTCACGCGCTCGTTGCCGAGCACGCGCACCTCGTTGCGGGTCGGGCGGCCGCCCGGCTTGGCGGCGGGCTTGCGAACCGTGACGGTGCGCGGTGCCGCGCCGCGGCGAGCCGGCGCCATGCGGCCGAGGTCCTGCGGCTGGTTCTCCTTGAGCCGCGCGGGGCCGGGACGCCAGACCACCAGCAGCTTGCCGATGTGCTGGATCGGGGCGGCGCCGAGTTCATCGCAAATGGCTTCGTAGATGGCGATGCGGGTGTCGCGCTCGTCGCCGAACACGCGGATCTTGATCAGTTCGTGGGCCGCGAGGCTGCGGTCGATCTCGGCCAGGACGGCACGGGTCAACCCCTCGGCGCCGATCATCACGACCGGGTTCAGGCCGTGGGCACGGGAGCGGAGTTCGGAGCGCTGGGCGGGATTCAATTGAAGGGCAGGCATAGTCAGGCAGGAATAGGGGCGACGCCGGTAAAGGCGGCTGCGAAGTCGGCTGGAAATTCGGCCGGTAGGGCCTCTTACGTCGCAAGGGCGTCGCAACGGCGCGTATTATCCGTCAAACCGTCACGGTCTGGCGGCGAAATCACGAGAAATGGCCAAGAACAAGTTCAGGCAGTCGTGGCTGCACGACCATATCAACGATCCCTACGTCAAGCTGGCGCAGCGCGAAGGCTATCGCGCGCGCGCGGCCTACAAGCTCAAGGAGATCGACGAGCAGGACAAGCTGATCCAGCCGGGGCAGGTCATCGTCGACCTGGGCGCGGCGCCGGGCAGCTGGAGCCAGTATGTGCGCAACAAGCTGGCGGCCTCGCCCCGGGCGCGGGAAGGGCATATCGACGGGGCGGTGGTCGCGATCGACCTGCTGCCGATGGAGCCGGTCGCCGACGTGACCTTCATCCAGGGCGACTTCCGCGAGGAGGCGGTGTTCCGCCAGCTCGAGCAGATCGTGCTGGAGGCCTCCGGCGGCAACAAGATCGACCTTGTTTTGTCCGATATGGCCCCCAATTTGTCCGGTGTGGCCTCGGCCGATGCGGCGCGCATCGAATATCTGTGCGACCTGGCGCTCGAATTCGCCCAGGCCCATCTGAAACCCGATGGCGCGTTGCTGGTAAAGTGCTTCCACGGCAGCGGCTACAGCCAGATCGTCGAAAAGTTCAAGCGCCAGTTCAAGGTGGTCGCCAAGCGCAAGCCGAAGGCCTCGCGGGACAAGTCCTCCGAAACCTTCATTCTGGGGCGCCACCTGAAGTCGCCGGGCTGAAATTGCCCGGCTGCGTGGCGGAAGCCGCCGGACCGCCCGGCACGGGGGCCGGGCACTGCCCATGGACCCGAAGCCGGGCACCATTTGAGCCGTTGCCGGTCTGAGTGTCGTCCCGCATTGGCCTACGGGCTGTCGGCCGCTGGCGCTATCGCTATCGGTCCGATAGGGACGCTTTTCGCCCCCCGGGGCGGCGCTGCATTACAATGCAATGCAGCTATCGTTGGCAAGGCATTCGCAAAGGAGTTCGGCCTTGAATAACAACCTGTTTCAAAAGGCGGCAATCTGGCTCGTGATCGCGCTGGTGTTGTTTACCGTCTTCAAGCAGTTCGACAAGCCCCGTGCGCAGGAAAGCGTCACCTATTCGCAGTTCATGGATGACGCCAAGAACGGCAAGGTGAGCCGCGTCGACGTACAGGGCCGAAACCTCGTGGTGACGCCCAAGGAAGGGCAGAAATACACCATCATCTCGCCGGGCGACATCTGGATGGTCGGCGACCTGATGAAATACGGCGTCCAGGTGACCGGCAAGGCCGATGACGAGCCCAATGTGCTGGTCCAGGCCCTGTACTACCTCGGACCGACCCTGCTGATCATCGTGTTCTGGTTCTACATGATGCGGCAGATGCAGGGTGGCGGGAAAGGCGGCGCCTTCTCGTTCGGCAAGTCGCGTGCGCGCCTGATCGACGAGAACCAGAACGCGGTCACCTTCCAGGACGTCGCCGGGTGCGACGAGGCCAAGGAAGAAGTGGTCGAGCTGGTCGACTTCCTGAAGGACCCGCAGAAGTTCCAGAAGCTGGGCGGACGCATTCCGCGCGGCGTGCTGCTGGTCGGCCCTCCGGGTACCGGCAAGACGCTGCTGGCGCGCGCCATCGCCGGCGAGGCCAAGGTCCCGTTCTTCAGCATCTCCGGTTCGGACTTCGTCGAAATGTTCGTCGGCGTCGGCGCGGCCCGCGTGCGCGACATGTTCGAGAACGCCAAGAAGCAGGCCCCCTGCATCGTGTTCATCGATGAAATCGACGCGGTCGGCCGCCATCGCGGCGCCGGCATGGGCGGCGGCAACGACGAGCGCGAGCAGACGCTGAACCAGATGCTGGTCGAGATGGACGGCTTCGAGGCCAACTCGGGCGTGATCGTGATCGCCGCGACCAACCGTGCCGACGTGCTGGACAAGGCCCTGCTGCGTCCGGGCCGCTTCGACCGCCAGGTCTTCGTCGGCCTGCCGGACATCCGCGGCCGCGAGCAGATCCTGAAGGTCCATATGCGCAAGGTGCCGATCGGCAACGATGTCGACGCGTCGGTGATCGCGCGCGGCACGCCGGGCTTCTCCGGCGCCGACCTGGCCAACCTGGTCAACGAGGCCGCGCTGTTCGCCGCCCGCCGCAACAAGCGCGTGGTCGACATGCAGGACTTCGAGGACGCGAAGGACAAGATCTACATGGGTCCGGAGCGCAAGTCCACGGTGATGCGCGAAGAGGAACGCAAGGCGACCGCGTACCACGAGTCGGGCCATGCGGTGGTGGCCAAGCTGCTGCCCAAGGCCGACCCGGTGCACAAGGTCACGATCATGCCGCGCGGCTGGGCGCTGGGCGTGACCTGGCAGCTGCCCGAGCATGACAAGTACTCGAAGTACAAGGACAACATGCTCGACGAGATCGCCATCCTGTTCGGCGGTCGCGCCGCGGAAGAGGTGTTCCTCAATGCGATGAGCACCGGGGCGTCCAACGACTTCGAGCGCGCCACCAAGATCGCGCGCGACATGGTGACCCGCTTCGGCATGAGCGACACGCTGGGCACGATGGTCTATGTCGACACGGAGCAGGAAGGCCTGTTCGGCAAGATGTCGTCCAAGTCGGTGTCCGAAGTCACGCAGCAGAAGGTCGACGGCGAGATCCGCCGCATCCTCGACGAGCAGTACGCGCTGGCCAAGCGCCTGCTGGAAGAGAATCGCGACAAGGTCGAGGC
>NZ_JCBAJO010000105.1:0-16040 GCF_059772245.1 Cupriavidus sp. R6-3 | reverse complement strand
GCGCCTTCCCCGCCAACCCCGCCGCCGTTCGGCTGCGAGGGGGCGAATATTAAGGGAGGGCGCGCCGCCTGGCAATACCTTTGTCATCTTTTTATGCCAGGCGGCGCGGCGGCCGCTTCAGCGGTGCTGGAAGTTGGGCGCGCGCTTCTCGACGAAGGCGGCCATGCCCTCCTTCTGATCCTCGGTGGCGAAGGTCGAGTGGAACAACCGGCGCTCCAGGTGCACGCCTTCGCTCAGTGAGGTCTCGTAGGCCGCGTTGACCGACTCCTTGATCATCATCACGACCGGCAGCGAGAAGCCGGCAATGGTCTCGGCAGCGGTGACCGCCTCGTCGATCAGCTTGTCGGCCGCCACCACGCGGGACACCAGGCCGGCGCGTTCGGCCTCGGTGGCGTCCATCATGCGCGCGGTCAGGCACAGATCCATCGCCTTGGCCTTGGACACCGCGCGCGGCAGCCGCTGCGTGCCGCCGGCGCCGGGCATCGTGCCGAGCTTGATCTCGGGCTGGCCAAACTTGGCGGTGTCGGCGGCGATCACGATGTCGCACATCATCGCCAGCTCACAGCCGCCGCCGAGCGCGTAACCGGCCACCGCGGCGATCACCGGCTTGCGGATGCGGCGGATCGTCTCCCAGTTGCGGGTGATGTACTCGCCCTTGTAGACATCCATATAGCTGTACTTCGCCATCATGCCGATGTCCGCGCCCGCGGCGAAGGCGCGTTCGCTGCCGGTGATCACGATGCAGCCGATGCCCTCGTCCTGGTCGAAGGCCGTCAGCGCGGCGCCCAGTTCGTCCATCAGCGCGTCGTTGAGCGCATTCAGCGCTTTTGGACGATTCAGCGTGACCAGCCCGACGCGGCCACGGTTTTCCACCAGGATGTTCTCGTACGCCATGGGTTTCCTCTGTCTCCAATGAAAAAAAGGGATGCGGGCCTTGGATGCGGGCCTTGATCGCGAGCCCGGAAGCATCGCTGCGACCCGCAACGATACCCGGCTTCGCCGCCACGCGGCTATTGCGGACACTACGCGGGCACGACGCGGACACGACACGCTCGCAAACCGGCGGCCGGCCATAGCAAACCACAAAAGATTAATGCTAACATTTGCCGACCGACTGGTCGGTTAATTAAAACGACCGTCGCGCTTCCCTACAATGCCAGACGGAGCCGCCACCCGGCTTCGTTCCAGAACAACCTTCCGGAGCGGCCGCCGCAGCGCCTCCGCAACCGGGACATGGCAGGAGACAAGCCCATGCACGCCACGCCCACGCCGTCGCACCGCACCGCCGTCGAGGCCGGCCCGGTACTGCTCGCCTGGCACGGCGACGTCGCCGTCGTCACGCTGAACCGCCCCGACAAGCTCAACAGCTTCACCCGCGAGATGCATGCCGCGCTGGTGCAGGCGCTGGACCATGCGGAAGCGGGCCACGCGCGCGCCCTGCTGCTGACCGGAGCCGGGCGCGGCTTCTGCGCCGGACAGGATCTGGCGGACCTGGATTTCACGCCGGGCCGCATGACCGATCTGGGCGACCTGATCGACAGCGCCTTCAATCCGCTGGTGCGCCGGCTGCAGTCGATGCCGCTGCCGGTCATCGCCGCGGTCAACGGTACGGCCGCGGGTGCCGGCGCCAATCTGGCTCTGGCCTGCGACATCGTGCTGGCCGCCCGCTCGGCCAGCTTCATCCAGGCCTTCGTCAAGATCGGACTGGTGCCGGATTCGGGCGGCACCTGGTTCCTGCCCAAGCGGCTCGGCATGGCGCGCGCGCTGGGACTGGCCATGACCGGCGACAAGCTGTCGGCCGACGAGGCCGAGAAGTGGGGCCTGATCTGGGAAGCGATGGACGACCCGCTGCTGATGGAACAGGCGCTGGCGCTGGCCACGCACCTGGCCGCGCAGCCGACCCGCGCGCTGGCGGCGATCAAGCGCGCGATATACGCCAGCGCGACGCAGACGCTCGACGCGCAGCTCGACATGGAGCGCGACCTGCAGCGCGCGCTCGGCGGATCGCACGACTACGCGGAGGGCGTCAACGCCTTCCTCGAGAAGCGCGCCCCGCGTTTCACCGGTCAGTAACGCCGCCCCCTCCCCCTTCTTCTCTTCAGGAGATCCGCTTGAGTCCCGATCCGCAAGCGCTGGCCGAAGCGGCCGCGGCCAGCATGTACGAGGCCGACAGCTGCAGCCGCTGGCTCGGCATCACCATCGACGCGATCGCCCCCGGCTATGCCCGGTTGTCGATGCCGGTGCGCAATGAATTCCTGAACGGCCACGGCATCTGCCACGGCGGCCTGATGTTCACGCTGGCCGATTCGTGCTTCGCCTTCGCCTGCAACAGCCACAACCTCAACACGGTCGCCGCCGGCTGCAGCATCGAGTTCCTGAAGCCGGTCCGCGGCGGCGACGTGCTGACCGCCGAGGCAAGCGAGCAGGTCCTGTCGGGCCGGCACGGCATCTACGACATCCGCGTGACCAACCGCGACGGCGAGGTGGTGGCGATGTTCCGCGGCAAGTCGGCGCAGATCAAGGGCCATGTCGTGCCGCCGCCCGAAGCGGGCTGACAACGGCCCACCTTCCATCGCCCAACCGTTGCAGCCGGCCCGCAGCGATACCCATGGCAACAACCCAGGCAACACCCGGGGCCACACCAGTAGCCACATCCGTAGCCACACCCCCAAGCGCCACCCATAGCAGGAGAGAACGATGAGCACGCGCCTGACCGATCTGCCGCTGGAGCCGATCGAGACCGCCAGCCGCGACGAATTGCAGGCCTTGCAGCTGCAGTGCCTGAAGTGGTCGCTCGACCATGCGTATCAGCATTCGCCGGTCTATCGGCGCAAGTTCGACGAGGCGGGGGTGCACCCGGAGGATCTGAAATCGCTGGCCGACCTGGCGCGCTTTCCGTTCACCACCAAGCAGGACCTGCGCGACAACTACCCGTTCGGCATGTTCGCGGTGCCGCAGGACCAGGTCGCGCGCATCCACGCCTCCTCGGGCACCACCGGCAAACCCACCGTGGTGGGCTATACGCTGCGCGACATCGACACCTGGGCCACGGTGATGGCGCGCTCGATCCGCGCCTCGGGCGCACGGCGCGGCGACAAGGTCCATATCAGCTACGGCTACGGCCTGTTCACCGGCGGCCTGGGCGCGCACTACGGCGTCGAGAAGGCGGGCCTGACGGCGATCCCGTTCGGCGGCGGCCAGACCGAGCGGCAGGTGCAGCTGATCCAGGACTTCCGCCCCGAGATCATCATGGTGACGCCCAGCTACATGCTGGCGATCGCCGACGAATTCGAGCGCCAGGGGCTCGACCCGGCCGCCAGCTCGCTGCAGGTCGGCATCTTCGGCGCGGAGCCGTGGACGCCCGAGATGCGCGTGGCGATCGAGCGGCGCATGGGCATTTCCGCGGTCGACATCTATGGGTTATCCGAGGTGATGGGCCCGGGCGTGGCCAACGAGTGCGCCGAGACCAAGGACGGCCCGACCATCTGGGAGGACCACTTCTATCCCGAGATCATCGACCCGAACACCGGCGAGGTACTGCCCGACGGCAGCTTCGGCGAGCTGGTGTTCACCTCGCTGAGCAAGGAGGCGCTGCCGATCGTCCGCTATCGCACGCGCGACCTGACCCGGCTGCTGCCCGGTACCGCGCGGCCCGCGTTCCGCCGGATGGAGAAGATCACCGGCCGCTCCGACGACATGATGATCATCCGCGGGGTCAACGTGTTTCCGTCGCAGATCGAGGAACTGATCCTGAAGCACGCCGAGCTGGCGCCGCACTACCAGTGCGTGCTCGGCAAGGAAGGCCATCTCGATACGCTGACCGTGCGCGTCGAATGCGCGCATGGCGTCGAGCCCGACACCGTGCGTCAGGCGCGCGATACGTTGATGCACGAGATCAAGGCCTATATCGGCGTGACCGTGGCGCTGGAGATCCTGCCATCGGGCGGGGTCGAGCGCTCGGTCGGCAAGGCGCGGCGGATCGTCGACCAGCGGCCGCGCTGAATCGCGCCGAATCTCGCTGAAGCACCCTGACCCACGCTTATGGGCGCTGCGGTCCCTGATCCGCGCTAACCCGCGCTAACCCGCGCTAATCCGCGCTAATCCGCGCCAACCAACGCTGAAGCGCGCTGCCCGACGCTGATCGGCGCTGCGGCCGCCGACCCGCGCCGAACCGCGCTGCGCCCCGCCGATACCGCCCGCTCAGCTGCGCGGCATCAGCACCCACATCCGGCCGGCCTGCTTCATGCGGCCGGCCGTCTCGCCCGCGGCATCGCCCGCGCCCCAGAAGAAGTCGGCCCGCACGCCGCCCTTGATCGCGCTGCCGGTGTCCTGCGCGAACACCAGCCGCTCGATCGGCTCGCTCGACAGCGGCCGCGTGGTCGACAGGAACACCGGCACGCCGAGCGGGATGGTGGCCGGATCGACGGCGATCGAGCGCTCCGGCGTCAGCGGCACGCCCAGCGCGCCGATCGGGCCGTCGTTGTTCGGCGGCAGCTCGCGGAAGAACACATAGCGCGGATTGACGTTCAGCATCTCCTCGACCCGCGCCGGATTGGCGCGCGCCCAGGCCTTGATGCCCTGCATGGTGGCCTGCGCCGGCGTGATCTCGCCCCGGTCCAGCAGCCATTTCCCGAAGGAGCGGAACGGCTGGTCATTGGTGCCGCCGAAGCCGACCCGCATCATGGTGCCGTCGGCCAGGCGAATACGGCCGGAGCCCTGGATCTGCAGGAAGGCGGCCTCGACCGCGTCGTCGACCCAGACCACCTCGTTGCCGCGCAGCGCCGGATCGCGCAGCAGCTGCGCGCGCGGCGGCAGCGGCCGGTTGCCCCATTGCGGCGGCTTGCGGTGCAGCGGGATCTGGTAGGCGCCCTGGCGCGTGCGAGACCCATGCAGGATCGGCTCGTAGTAGCCCGTCACCAGTCCACTGTCGGTGCCGTCGCCGTTGATGACCCGGTACGGCTGGAAATGCTGCTCGAAGTAGCCGCGCAGCGCCTGCGGATCGCTGGCATCGACCATCAGCCCGGCCGTGCAGGGGGCGCGCCATTCGGGGCGCTTCTTCAGCGCCTGGCAGCTGGCCTGCAGCGCCGGCCACGCGGCCCGCACGTCGTCGCGCGTCCAGCCGCCGATCTCGCTCCAGCTTGCCGGCTGCAGGCGGCCCTTGCCGCCCGCCCCGGTCACCGGGGGCGTCGGCTGTCCGGTTTCGATGCGCGGCGGCGGACCGCTGACGCAACCGGCCAGCACGGCGGCCGCACCGACGATGGCCCACAGCGCGCGGGCGCCGGGCAGGTGGCTGGCGACGCCGGCAGTGCGGGGAGAGCGGGTGGAAAACAGGGGAAGACGGCGGATGGCGAAAGCGGAGTCGTGGTCAGTCATCGTTTGCGTTGTGGTTGTCGCCCGGCGAGGCCGCGGCGGCAAGGACAGTGGCAAGGTTGGTGGCGCACAGCGGCGCGGACGCGGACCGGCCGGAGGCCGATGCCATACAATGCTCGGGCTGGTTCGGACAGAATTCTGCGGGCAATTTCCGCAGGCGAATCCGCGGGCGGATTCCGCCATGCCGGACCGGCTTTGCCTCGAACGCGGGAATCATCCATGAGTGAATTCTTTCAAGACCATCCCATGCTGCTGTTCGCCCTCGAGGCCGGCGTGGCGCTGTTCCTGCTGATCTTCATCGTCGTCTGGACGATGGGCACGGCGAAGAAGCATCCGCGCCCCAGCCGCGCCCCGGCCGATCACCCGTCGCGCGCCTCTTCGGCGGCGCCGGGCCAATCCGCGCAGGCGGGCCAGGCAAACCACGCCGCGGGGCAGGCGCACAGCAAGGACAACGCGCCGGGCGCCTAGGTTCCGGCGGCGATTCCCACCGCGGCCCGAACCGGTTTCCCGCCGCGCCTCAATGCAGCATGCGCGGCAGCACCAGCGCGAACTCGGGAATCGGCACCTCGAAGCGATGGCCGTCCTCGGCCACGCAGAAATACTTGCCCTTCATCGAGCCGACCGGCGTGGAGATCGTCGCCCAGCTGGTGTACTCGAAATGCTCGCCCGGCTTGAGCAGCGGCTGGTGCCCGACCACGCCGAGCCCCGCCACCTCCTGCGTGGCGTTGTCGCTGTCGGTGATCTGCCAGTGCCGCGAGATCAGTTGGGCCGCGACCTCGCCGGTGTTCTGGATCGTGATGGTGTAGGCAAAGGCATGGCGTCCGTGTTCCGGGTCGGACTGATCGGGCAGATACTGCGTGCGCACGGAAACGGAAAAAGCGTACTCGCTCATTGTGGGGAAGGCCTGTGGCAGGACAAGGGTAGCGGCATTGTGCGGCAAGGGCAGGGGTGCGGCAAGTCGGCCCGGCGCCGCGGCCGGCCCGGACCGGCGTCCGCCCCGCCGCCCTCGCCCGCTGCAAAGGCGGCGTAAAATGGCGCCCTTGTGCGCCGGCCGCACTGGCGGGACGCGCCCTTGCATCCTTGCCACGTCGCCACGTCGCCGCAACCCGAGCCGCAACCCGAGCCGCAAACCAAGCCGTCACCCACGCCATCATGAGCACGCCCACCTACCGCATCGCCCCGTCCATCCTGTCCGCCGACTTCGCCCGCCTGGGCGAGGAAGTGCGCCGCGTCACCGAGGCCGGCGCCGACTGGATCCACTTCGACGTGATGGACAACCACTACGTGCCGAACCTGACGGTCGGCCCGCTGGTCTGCGAGGCGATCCGCCCGCACGTGACCGCACCGATCGACGTGCACCTGATGGTCCGCCCGGTCGACCGCATCATCCCGGACTTCGCCAAGGCCGGCGCCAACATCATCACCTTCCATCCCGAGGCGAGCGATCATGTCGACCGCTCGCTGGCGCTGATCCGCGACCACGGCTGCCAGGCCGGCCTGGTATTCAATCCGGCCACGCCGCTGCACCATCTTGACCACGTGATGGACCGGCTCGACGTGATCCTGCTGATGTCGGTCAACCCGGGCTTCGGCGGCCAGGCCTTCATCCCCGAGACGCTGAACAAGCTGCGCGCGGTGCGCGAGCGCATCGACGCCTACGCCGCCCGCACCGGGCGCACGATCCTGCTGGAGGTCGATGGCGGCGTGAAGGTCGAGAACATCGCGCAGATCGCCGCGGCCGGGGCCGACACCTTCGTCGCCGGCTCGGCGGTGTTCGGCAAGCCCGACGCCGACGGCGGCTATCGCGGCGTGCTGTCGGCCTTGCGCGCCGAGCTGGCCAAGGCGGGCCAGTGATGGAAGGGGCGACGCTCAAGCGCACCGACTGGCGCGGCATCCGCGGGGCCATCGTCGACCTGGACGGCACCATGGTCGATACCGCGGGCGACTTCCATGCGGCGGTCAACGCAATGCTGCAGGCGCTGTCGCATCTGCATCCGGCGCTTGGGGACATCGCCCCGCTGCCCCTCCCCGAGATCGTCAGCTTCGTCGGCAAGGGCTCGGAGAACCTGATCCGGCGCGTGCTCGACACGCGCCTTCCGCCCGCCGCGGCCAACGGCCTGTTCGCCGACGCGCTGGCGCTGTACAACCGCGAATACCTGCGCATCAACGGCCAGTTCTCGGCGGTCTATCCCGGCGTGGAGGCGGGGCTGGCCGCGCTGAAGGCCGCCGGCCTGCGGCTGGCGTGCGTCACCAACAAGCCGCACGACTTCACCGCGCCGCTGCTGGACAAGTCCGGCCTCGCGCCCTATTTCGAGCTGGTCTACGGCGGCGATGCCTTTCCGTTCCGCAAGCCGGACCCGCTGCCGCTGCTGAAGGTATGCGAGGCGTTCCGCCTCGAACCGGCGCAGATGGTGGCGATCGGCGACTCGGAAAACGACGCGATGGCGGCCCGCGCGGCCGGTATCGGCGTGCTGCTGGTGCCCTATGGCTACAACCATGGCAACCCTGTACAAGGCGTCGACGCCGATGGTATAGTCGGCTCGCTTGTCAAGGCTGCTGAGATCTTGACGGCACACCGGTAGTCTCCGGGCAGTTTCCGATGCCAGCCCCGGCCGTTCCAATTGCAATGGCGCCGGGCCTCCGGCAATCCGCGAGACCGCCCTCTCCGCATCCCGCGCAGACACCCCGAACACGATTTCATGTTCCTGAACCGCAAACGCATCTTTACTGACAGTGATCGGCAGGCCTGGCCCTGGCGTCGCTGGCGCGCCTCCCAACAGGCGTAAAGTGCGTTCGCGACTGCGCTGATCGCGCCCGTCCGATTCGATCGGCGAGGCGTTTCGATCAGACCGGCGGTCCTTGCCGGCCCGGTTCCCCTTCCCGGCAATCCCTGCTAGCGTTACCCGAACGCGCATTACGCCCCCCTGGCTCGACACGGAGCGACAGCGGAACGACCGGCCCATCGGCCCGTCCGCATGCCCCCTCGAGCCGCCCGACGGGGCCGGTGCTTCGGCCATCCAGCCCCTCCCAGAATCGCCCGCCGGGGATCGCGTTGCCGCAGCCCCCGTGCGCCGTCCCAGAGGACCGTCATGACCGAACTCGAATTCAAATCGCTGGCCGACCAGGGCTACAACCGCATTCCGCTGATCGCGGAGGCCTTCGCCGACCTCGAGACGCCGCTGTCGCTGTACCTGAAGCTGGCGCAGTCGCAAACCCGCGGCGTCAACACCTTCCTGCTCGAATCGGTGGTCGGCGGCGAACGCTTCGGCCGCTATTCCTTCATCGGCCTGCATGCGCGCACGCTGCTGCGCGCCTACGGGCAGCGCACCGAGGTGGTGACCGACGGCAAGGTGGTCGAGACCCACGAGGGCAATCCGCTGGACTTCATCGCCGCCTTCGAGCGGCGCTTCAAGGTCGCGCTGCGCCCCGGCCTGCCCCGCTTCTGCGGCGGCCTGGCCGGCTACTTCGGCTACGACACGGTGCGCTATATCGAGAAGAAGCTGGCCGACACGCAGAAGCCCGACGACCTGGGCCTGCCCGATATCCAGCTGCTGCTGTGCGAGGAGCTGGCTGTGATCGACAACCTGTCGGGCAAGCTCTATCTGATCGTCTACGCCGACCCCGGCATGCCCGAGGCCTATTCGCGCGCGCGCCAGCGGCTGCGCGACCTGCGCATGAAGCTGCGCCAGCCGGTCGACGTGCCGGTCACCAGCCCGTCGGTGCAGACCGAGGTCTACCGTGAATTCGACAAGGCCGACTACCTGGCCGCGGTGGCCAAGGCCAAGGAATACATCGTCGCCGGCGACATGATGCAGGTGCAGATCGGCCAGCGGTTGACCAAGCCCTATCGCGACGCGCCGCTGTCGCTGTACCGCGCGCTGCGTTCGCTGAACCCGTCGCCGTACATGTACTTCTACAACTTCGGCGACTTCCAGATCGTCGGCGCCTCGCCGGAGATCCTGGTGCGTCAGGAAACGCGCCGCACCAGCGAACAGGGCGAGACGCGCTCGCGCCGCGTGGTGACGATCCGCCCGCTGGCCGGCACGCGGCCGCGCGGCAATACGCCCGAGCGCGACGCGCAGCTGGCCACGGAGCTGCTCAACGACCCGAAGGAGATCGCCGAGCACGTGATGCTGATCGACCTGGCCCGCAACGACATCGGCCGCATCGCGGAAACCGGCTCGGTCAAGGTCACCGACCAGATGGTGATCGAGAAATACTCGCACGTGCAGCACATCGTCAGCTCGGTCGAGGGCACGCTGAAGGACGGCATCAGCAATCTGGACGTGCTGCGCGCCACCTTCCCCGCCGGCACGCTGAGCGGCGCGCCGAAGGTGCGGGCGATGGAGATCATCGACGAGCTGGAACCGCGCAAGCGCGGCATCTACGGCGGCGCGGTCGGCTATCTGTCGTTCGGCGGCGAGATGGACCTGGCGATCGCGATCCGCACCGGCATCGTCAAGGACGGCAATCTCTATGTGCAGGCGGCCGCCGGCATCGTGGCGGACTCCGATCCCGACGCCGAATGGCGCGAGACCGAGGCCAAGGCGCGCGCGGTGATCCGCGCCGCCGAGCAGGTCCAGGACGGGCTGGACTCGGACTTCGCGTAAGCGACAGGTAGAAACCGTCGCCCCCGCGAACGCGGGGGCCAGCGGCCCCGTCGCCGCCGCATCGAAGCCATCCGGTTCCCGCCAGCGCGGGAACGACGGCCTTTACTTCACCGCCGCCGGCTCCCGGGCCAAGGTCTGCGGCAGATGCACGTCGGCGATGGTGCCGTCGCCCTCATGGTCGACCACGGCCACCTTGGCCCGCTGCAGCGCGCGCAGCTGCTGGCCCGACACGTTGAAGCTGCGTGCCAGCTCGTCGTCGCGCAGGGCCGGAATCGGCTTGCGCCGATCGAGCCCGGAGAAGCGGTACTGGTTGTACAGCGCCCAGGTCAGCAGCACCACGCCGTTGAACAGCCCCACCACCACGTAGATCGACAGCGTGCCGGCGGTCGGCAGCAGCGCCGACCAGAACGGCACGTCGGGTCCGGCATTGGCGTGCCGCAGCACCGCCAGCAGCCCGGTCACGCACAGGTAGCCGAAGCCGATCCACGCCAGCGCGGTCAGCAGCGCATCGATCAGCCAGCCCAGCCGCGTGCGCCGGGTGCGAACGATCATGTCATCGGGATTCATCACGACCTCATCGACTTGATGCCGCGATCCGGGCTGGTCCAACGGGCACGGCGCCGGGTCTTGAGCATGACTTTGGGAAAGGCCATCAGCGTGGTCAGCATGCCGATCATCCAGAAGGCAAGCGGATACCAGATGGTCCAGTACATCGAACGGCCGAGCTTGGGCTCGTAGCGGCGGTCGATCGCCACGCTGATGGCGAACTGCAGCACGCACACCACCGCCAGCACCATGCCGGTGAAGCCCGGCGGCACCAGCCGCTCGATGTGCAGGTTGTCGGGCAGGTCGACGAAATGGCCGAGCGCCCACAGGATGATCGACATCGCGAAGATGAACGCCCAGCCCGCCGACAGGCAGTACTCGGCCATCAGCGGCCACAGCCGGCGATGGCGCCAGATCCAGATCGAGCGCACGTTCTTCAGGAACACCTCGGCGCCGCCCTGGGCCCAGCGCAGCCGCTGCTTCCACAGCCCGCGCAGCGTCTCCGGCATCAGGATCCAGCACAGCGCGCGCGGCTCGTAGAAGATCGACCAGTGGTCGCGCTGCAGCTTCCAGCTGATGTCGATGTCCTCGGTGATCATGTCCAGGCTCCAGTAGCCGGCGCGATCGAGCGCGCGGCGCCGGAAGGCCGCCACCACGCCGGACACCGTGAAGACCTGGCCATAGACGCGCTGGGTGCGCTTGATCAGCCCGATGATCGAGGAGAACTCGCCCACCTGGATGCGGCCGATCAGCGTCGAACGGGTGCGGATGCGCGGGTTGCCGGTCACCGCGCCGACGCGCGGGTTGTCGACCATCGGCGCGACCAGATAGGCGGCGGCATCCGGATCGAGCACCGCGTCGCCGTCGATGCAGACCAGATACTCGCCGCGCGCGGCCAGCGCGCCCATGCGCAGCGCCATCGCCTTGCCCTGGTTCTGGGCCAGGTGGACCACGCGCAGCCGCTCGTGCTTCGCCGCCATCGCGTCGAGCAGCGCGCCGGTGCCGTCGCGCGAGCCGTCGTTGATGGCGATCACCTCGAAGTTCGGATAGCGCTGCGCCAGCGCGGCGCGCAGCGTTTCCTCGCCGTTCTTCTCCTCGTTGAAGCACGGCACCAGGATCGAGATGAAGGGCTCGCCTGCCACCTTGGGCGGCTGGCGATCCTCATCCCAGGACCACTTGCGTTCCCAGTGCCACCAGTAATAGACGCCGCCGGCCATCCACAGCCCCGACATGAACAGCGGGTAGAAGAAGACGAAGGCAAGCAGCAGGTCGCCGGTCGCCACCACGGCCAAGCCGATCGGCAGGCCGAGCGCGATGCACAGGACGATCAGGGCAAATAGACGTTCGATCATGGCGCGGGATACCAGGCGTTGGACAGCGCCGGCCGGATCACGTCGAGCCGAGGCTGGTTGTTATGGAAGTCGTCCGGGTAGTAGCCGAAGCTGCGGGCGCCGCGGCGCTGCAGGCGCTGCATCCAGCCCGCCAGCACGGCGCTGTCCACCGGCGGCGCATCGGCCTTGCGCCAGTCGCGGCCCTGCAGCTCGAACACCGTGCGGCGCAGCGCGCCGGGACGCCGGGCCACGGTGTCGACCAGCGAGTCCAGCCAGGCGTTCTCCTTGCCGGCCGGGACCTGCTCCATGTAGGGCATGGCCATCGGCGCGGTCCAGTCGTAGGCGGCGAGGAAGTCGTCGAGGTTCTGCGCGAACCAGGCCTCGCTCTCCGGCTGCAGGATCGGCGCGGCGAAGATATTGCGCGCGGTCTTGATCGCCGGGCCGCGAATGGCGCGCACCTTGGCGGTCAGCTCGTGCGTGAAGTCGACCAGGGCACGGCTCTTGAATCGCGTCCAGCGCTGCATCGTTTCCGGATTCGCGCGCAGGGCCTCGATCGAGTCGGGCAGCCCGGCCTTGCGATATGCCGCGAGGGCCGGCGCGCTGGCATCCTCGAAGTCGCTCAGCAGCGCGTCGTCGTGGAACAGGATGCCGTCGAACATCGCATGGCGCGCCAGGTCCTCGTACAGCTCGCCGATGCGCTGGCGGGCCAGCGGATCGAACGGCGACAGGCGGCGGTACTGCTTCGGGTCGACGTCGGTGCGGCCGCTCTCTGGATCCCAGCGCGTCACGCGGGCGATCGACTTGTCCAGGTCCAGGCTCAGCACCGGCATCCACGCATAGAGCTTGACGTCGGCGCGGTTGCGCAGCTGCCAGGCCACGCGGTTGAACAGGTCGGCGCGGACCGGCAGCACGCGGTTGGGAAAGTAGACCGACTTCACCAGGCCGCTGGCATCCGGATCGGCGAAGGCCTGCAGGAACACCGTGTCGATCTTCAGATCGAAGATGCGCTGCACCAGCTTGTCCAGGTTGCGGTCCATCTGCGCCGGATCGGCGTCGTAGACGTAGTCCAGGTCCACGTGGGCGACGCGCATGGTCTGCTGCTCGTCCATGTCCACCACCGACTGCGCGAAGCTGCGCAGGCCCGGATCGTTGGCCAGCAGCATGCGCGCGCCCGACATCATGCGATCGACCCTGGCCAGTCCGTCCTCCAGCGTCAGCGCCATCTGGTAGCCGTTCTCGCCGATGATGCGCAGCGCCGTGCCGCCCTCGGCGCCATACGGCCAGATCCAGACGCGCACCGGCTTGCCGGTGATGCGGTGAACCTTCTCGGTGATCCGCTTGACGTCGTTGCGCACGCGGGCCTCGTAGGCGGCATCGGTCTCGTACTTGCCGGTCTGCTTGTCGAAGGCACGCACCGCCGCGACCGGCTGCGTGTTCCCTTGCGGGTTGGCCAGCACGCCGTAGTGATGCGCGTCGGTGTGCGCGCCGATCTCGACCAGCCCCGAGGCGGCGATCTCGCGCACCTGCTGCCAGGTCAGCATGCGATCGCGCTCGGTGGGCTTGCCGCCGAAATCGACCGGCTCGGTATCCGGCGTGTCGAGCCACACGCCGACCGGTGCCAGCACGGCGGGCCAGCGATAGGCCTTCAGGATCGGCAGCACGCGCGTATAGAAGCTGCGATAGCCGTCGTCGAAGGTCAGCAGCACGGCGCGGTCGGGCAGCGCCGGCCCGCCGTTGCGCGCGGCGAGGATCTGGTCGACGGTGACCGGCCGGTAGCCGTTCTCGCGCAACCACGCCAGTTGCTCGATCAGATGGTCGGTGCGCACGCTCAGGTAGGCCTGATCGGCGTCCTTGTCCTCGACGTCGTGGTACGCCAGCACCGCGACATGGTTGCGCGGCCAGGGCTGCTCGGCGTTGGCGACGGGGCGTTCGGCCGGGGGCGTGAACACCGGAATGTCCTTGGCGCAGGCGGCCAGCAGCATGGTGGCGACGGCCAGCAAGAGCAGCAGAAAAGCGCGATAGGGGCGCATCAAGGTTGCGTCCATGGCATGCATCCCGTTCAGAATCGATAGGTCAGGTCGAACACGATGCGCAGTTCGCGCTCGCGCCGGCCGTCGTAGGGGCGGCTGGTGCCGGTGATCGTGGCGCCGACGTCGAACACGTCGTTGGTGCGGAAGCGCTGGCCGTAGCCGATCAGCATCATGGCGCCGGTGCCGAAGCCGCGTTGCGCGTAGGCGCCCGCGCCGGCCAGGAAGTGCTGCTCCCAGGCGGTCTCGTAGCGGCGGTACAGCGTGTGGGTCAGCCGCACCGACGGCAGCATCGTCAGGTCCGAGCGCGGGTTGTAGTACGGCGTGTCGTCGCGCGTATTGCGCGAGGCCCACAGATCCACCAGCAGATCGGCCTTCAGATGCGGCGCGGTGTAGAAGCGCTGCACGCCGGTCACGCCGGCCTCGAGCCGGTCGTTGCCGTCGCTGAAGCGCGACGGCGCCACCGTGAACAGCCATTCGCTGCGCTCGCTGGCGCGGTAGCGCGTGAACACCGACAGCGTGTCGGCATAGATGCCTTGCTTGAGCGCGCGCAGCGGCGTGCCGGTCGAGCGCAGCGCGCCCGATGCGCCCACCTGCCAGCGGTCGTCGATGTCGTACTGCGCCGACAGCCGGCCGCCGGCACGGCCACCGCCGCCATACGAATGCGTGGAAACCTCGCCCTCGAGGGTCAGGTCGCGCACGCGGTACTGCACGCCGGTACGCGCCCAGCGGTAGTCGACGTTGCCCTCGTCGAAGCGTCCGGTCGCATAGCCGATACCGCCGAAGGCGCGCCAGTCATAGTTGATGGGCGGGCTGTACAGCACGGCCTCGATGCCGAAGTTGCCGTTGCCGACCACCGCGCTGTCATTTGCCAGGCCGCGATAGCCCTCGATGCGCAGTTCGGCCTTGTTGTGCACGTTCCATTCGCGATCGAGGCGCTTGACGGCCAGGTCCTCGGGATAGCGGGCCAGCGTGTCGTTGCGCAGCATCTCCGCCTGGCGCCACTCCTGCAGATCGAGCGCGGCGTGGCCCTGCTGGACCTCGAGCGGCACGCTGCGCGGGTCCAGCGTTTCGGCGAGCTTCAGCTCGCTCTCGGCGCGGCGCGGCCAGGCGCGCGCCCGGTAGACGTCGGCCAGCGCGACGCGCAGGCCCGAGTTGGCCGGCGCCTTCTGCACCAGTTCCTCCAGCTGCTGCTGCGCGTCGATGGTGTCGTCCGCCTGCCGGCGCGATTGCGCACGGACCTGGGCGGCGTCCAGCCACAGGTCGTTCGGCTGCGCGGCCGGCTGGCCCTGCACCCAGCGCCAGCGCGGCTGCTCGGCGCTCGCCTGCTGCACCACGTCGCCGGCCGGCGGGAATTTCTCGGCCTCGGCGTGCGAGTAGTACAGCCCGGTCTGCGCCGCCAGCCGCGCCTCGGTGTCGCCCTCCGGCGGATAGGCCTCGCTCAGCGCCTGCTGATACAGCTGCTCGGATTGTTCGGGCTGGCGCAGATACAGATAGGCGGCGGCGACATCGGTCAGCGCGTAGGCCGGCACCTGCACGCCCTCGGCGCGCAGCGACTCGTATTCGTCGACCACCTCGCGCATGCGCACGCGGGCATGCAGCGCGGCCAGCCGGTCGACGCGCGCGCGGCGCAGTTCGCTCTCGCCCTGCGGCCCGAGCGCGCGCAGTTGCGGCATCAGTTCGTCATAGCGCGCCAGCGCGCGGTCGGCGATGGCGAAGCGCTCGGCCTCGGTGCGGGTCGGCTTGTCGGCAAGACGCACCTGCTCGGCGACCGCGTCCAGCTGCAGCGACAGCCAGTCCATCCGGTCCAGCAGGCCGGGACGCTCGCCGGCGATGCGCAGCGCGGCCTCCGGCAGGCCGGCATGCTGCAGCGTGCGGACGTATTCGCGCACGATGTCGTTGCGCTGCGGCGCCAGCGTATTGGCCTTGTCGGCCTCGTACAGCGCTTCATACGGTTCCCGGGCGCGGATATGGGCGTACGCCAGCGCGATGCGCGCATCGGCGTTCGACGGCTGGCGGCGCACCAGCGCCCGGCCGGCGGAGATGGCGTCGGCGGTGCGGCCGCTGTCGGCCAGCGTCAGGATCTCGCCCAGCACGAAGTCCTGGCGCGCCGGGAAGCGCTGCTGGCCTTCCCGGTAGCGCGCCAGCGACGCGTC
>NZ_JCBAJO010000104.1:0-16058 GCF_059772245.1 Cupriavidus sp. R6-3 | reverse complement strand
CGATTTCGTCGGCAGCGACGGCGCCAGCGGCTATTTCCAGCTCGACTGCCTGGTCTACGATCGCACCGGCAAGCCCTGCCGGCACTGCGCCACGCCGATCCGGCAGATCGTGCAGGGGCAGCGCTCGACCTTCTATTGCCCGCAATGCCAGCGCTGAGCGGAGCGACACGCCGCGCTTGACTCGAAAAACACCGCCGACCCCTCGCTACTTATCGATGCCTCGCCGCTCTACCACTCGATCCGCCATTCGCGCCACCACGGATTCCGCTGCCGATCCCGCCGCCGCCGAGGTACCGCCCGCCGAGGTGCCGTCCGATTTCGGCGCCCGCGTCGTGCAATGGCAGCGCCGGCACGGGCGCCACGACCTGCCCTGGCAGAACACGCGCGATCCCTACCGGATCTGGCTGTCGGAGATCATGCTGCAGCAGACCCAGGTCAGCGCGGTGATCGACTACTACCAGCGCTTTCTGGCGCGGCTGCCGACCGTGCAGGCGCTCGCCGAGGCGCCGGCCGACGAGGTGATGGCGCTGTGGGCCGGGCTGGGCTACTACTCGCGGGCGCGCAATCTGCACCGCTGCGCCAAGCTGGTGGTCGAGCAGTACGGCGGTCGGTTTCCCGGCGATCCGGCCCTGCTGGCGGAGCTGCCCGGCATCGGCCGCTCGACCGCGGCGGCGATCGCGGCGTTCAGCGCGGGCGTGCGTGCGCCGATTCTCGACGGCAACGTCAAGCGGGTCTTCGCGCGCTGCTTCGGCGTGCACGGCCATCCCGGGGAGAAGGCGATCGAGAACAGGATGTGGGCGATGGCCGAGGCCGCGCTGCCCGCGCCGGGCCCGCGCCAGTCCGAGGACATGGTGGCCTACACGCAGGGGCTGATGGATCTGGGCGCGACCGTCTGCTCGCGCGGCAAGCCCGCCTGTCTCGAAGACGCGGCGCGCTGCCCGCTGTCGGACCTGTGCGTGGCGCGGCGAGAGGGGCTGACCGCGGTGCTGCCGACGCCGAAGGCGCGTGCGCCGATACCAGAGCGCAGCACGGTGATGGTGGTATTGCGGCATGGCCGCGAGGTGCTGCTGCGGCTGCGCGCGGACAGCGGCATCTGGGGCGGATTGTGGAGCCTGCCGGAGCTGCCCGTGCCGGCGCTGCCGTTCGATGCCGAACAGGCCGAGGACGATGCGCTTGCCTTCGGGCGGGCCTTCGGCACCCCGGCGCGCGCCGCGATGGTTGCCGAGATGACGCACGTTTTCACCCACTTCCGGCTGCTGATCCGCGCGGTGCGGGTCGACATGGCGGCATTGGGGTTGCGCGATGGAAGCGGTGTTGGCGGTGTTGGCGGTGTTGGCGGTGTGGGCGGTGTGGGCGGTGTGGGCGGTGTGGGGCCGGGCGATGCAAGCGATGCGGGCGCGGCGGCGGAGCAATGGCGCTGGCTGTCGCTGGACCGGCTCGATGAGCTGGGCATGCCGGCACCAGTGCGCAAGCTGCTGGCCGGCGAGGGACTGCCGTAATTGTTCTGAAGCAAGGAGTGGTACTGGTCGGCGCCTGCCTGCAGCGGGGCGCACGGGCTCGCACCGGCCGCGGGGGGGCGGCCGCGCGCTACAGCATGTGGTGCTGGCGCATGAAGCGATGCACGATCTCGATCCGCATGCCGGCGTCGGGCAGCGCCATCAGCATCTGCCTGGCCTTCATCGGCACCGGCAGCAGTTCGCATAGCCGGTTGGCGACCCAGCTCGGGTCTTCCCACTGCATCGGCTCGGCGAATGGCAGCTTGTGCGGCGGCGCATGCAGCGAGGCCACGATGCGGCGCAGTGCCGCCAGGCATTCACCCAGCAATTCCAGCTTGCAGTCGATCACGTCGTCGGGCAGCAGCTCGGCGCGCGCGACCAGCAGGCCGTCGTCGCGGGTATGGTGCTCGAGCACGCGGAAGCGCTGCCTGCCGCGCGTCTCGATCAGCAGCACGCCCAGCTGCTCCATATTGCAGTCGACGATTTCGGCCAGGCAACCGACCGCTTCCGGCACCGTGGCGCTGCCTTCCTGCGCGACCTCGGGGCCGCTGGCGATCAGGCAGACGCCGAACGCCGCGTTGTCGCGCAGGCAATTGCGGACCATGTCGACATAGCGGGGTTCGAATACGCGCAGCGGCAACCGGCCGCCGGGAAACAGCACGGTATGGAGGGGAAACAGCGGCAGGCTGTCGACTTCGACGTGGAGCGGTGCCGCGTGATTGGACGCTGGGGAACTGGAAGACATGCGATCCCGAGAAGACTTTCGCTCACGGGGCGAGGGCACGCAGGTGGCGCCGCCGCCGGGATCCACCGCCTTGGCGCTGCCCGGTTCAGCCTACCGGAACCAGCTCGCGGTGTCTGACCAGCACATTACCATGCGCGCGGAAGTAGTTGGCAAGTCTTTCCGCGATGTACACGGAGCGGTGCTGGCCGCCGGTGCAACCGATCGCGACCGTCAGATAGCTGCGGTTGTCCGCGACGAAGCTCGGCAGCCATTTCTCCACATAGGCGCGAATGTCCTCGGCCATCGCCAGCACCATCGGCTGGCTCTGCAGGAAATCGATGACGGGCGCATCGCGTCCGGTCAGGGGCCGCAGTTGCAGGTCGTAATACGGATTGGGCAGCGAGCGCACGTCGAACACCATGTCGGCATCGCTCGGCACGCCGTGCTTGAAGCCGAACGAGGTGAACAGCAGTGTCAGCTCCAGATTGTCGTCGCGGATGAAATCCTTGATCCATGCGCGCAGCGTATTGGTGCGCACATTGCTGGTGTCGATGCGATGCGCCGATTCGGCCAGCGGGCTCAGCAGCTCGCGTTCCATCTCGATCGCTTCGACCAGCGGGGTCTCGTTCGGTACGGGCGCGCCGTCCGCCTCGCGCGCAGCCAGCCGCACCGACAGCGGATGGCGCCGCCGCGTTTCGGAATAGCGCTGCACCAGCGAATCGGTACTGGCGGTCAGGAAGACCACGCGGACCTCGTGATCGGCCGACAGGCTCCGCAGCGTCTCCGGCAGCCTGGCCAGCGATTCGCGGCTGCGGATATCGGTGGCGATACCCAGATGCGTGTAGCCCTCGGCCGCAAGGTAGCGGGCGAGTTCGGGGATGAACTGCGCGGGCAGGTTGTCGACGCAGTAGTAGCCTGCGTCTTCGAGCACGTTCAATGCAACCGATTTGCCGGAGCCGGAAATGCCGGTGATGAGGACGATGCGCATAACGCTTGAAGGATAGCATCGCGTGATGATTGCGTCATGACGGTCCGATGAAATCCGCGGCTCGTGAGGCGGCCATCGGCGGAAATGGCGGCGAAAGCGTGCGAAAGCCGCGCAATGGGTAGTGAGCCGGCAAAGAAAAAGGCGAACCGCCGTGTGCCGCACGATTCGCCTTTATTTCTTTCCGACTCTTGTTTCGCCGTCTATTTCGCTTTCCGGCGCTCCGGAACAATGCCGGCTCGGTGTGCCGTCATGCGGACAGGCATTCCTTCATGAACGCCTTGCGTTCGTCGCCCTTCTTGCCGCTCGCCTGCGCATTGCACGCCTTCATCTTTTGCTGCTGCGAGTTGCCGGCGGTGGCGGGTTTGGCCGACAGGCATTCCTTCATGAAGGCCTTGCGCTCGTCGCCCGTCTTGCCGGCCGCCTGCGTGTTGCACGTCTTCATCTTGCTCTGCTGGCTGTTGCCGGAGGCGGTCTGGGCAAACGCGCCCGTGGCGACCAGAGGGCACAGCAGCACGCAGGTTGCGATCAGTGTCTTCATGCTGAAATCTCCTGACTGAGGATCGGGTCGCCAAGCGCAGGATGCGCAACGGCGCAGGCTGGGCGTGATGCCCATTACAGCACAAAACGCTGAAAACCCCAATCAGGTTGACGCTGTCGGCGTGTCCGGCACGCCGATGCGTCAAGGCGCAGTTGCGGCGCGGCCCGGGCTGCCGAAGGAATCGGGCTCGGTCAGACGCTCAAAGCAGGCGGCCCTGGCCGCGCGACGCCGCATCGGCCTGCATCGCCGCACGCTGGCGGTCCATGAAATCGCGCAGCGTGTCGATGCCGCGCAGACGCAGGATGGTATTGCGCACCGCCGCCTCCACCAGCACCGCAAGGTTGCGGCCGGCCGCCACCTGGATCTTCACCATATGGATCGGCAGGCCGAGCACGTCGAGATATTGCGAATCGAGCGGCAGCCGCTCGAATTCGCCGTCGTTGCGGCGAACCAGCTGGACCACGAGCTTGAGCTTCATCTTCCGGCGCACAGCGGTTTCGCCGAAGATCGTCTTGATGTCGAGCAGGCCCAAGCCGCGCACTTCCAGCAGGTTCTGCAGCAGCGGCGGGCAGCGGCCCTCGACGAAATCGGGGCCAAGACGCACGAAATCGACCGCATCGTCGGCGACCAGGCCGTGTCCGCGCGAGATCAGTTCGAGGCCCAGCTCGCTCTTGCCAAGGCCCGATTCGCCCATGATCAGCACGCCCATGCCGAGGATGTCGAGGAACACCCCGTGCATGGTCACGCGCGGCGCGGAAATGCGCGACAGATACAGCCGCAGATGGTCGATGACCGCAGCCGAGGATACCGGCGTCGTGAACAGCGGCGTGGAAGAGCGCGTGCAGCGCAATTCCAGGTCCGGCGGCGGCTCCATGCCGTCGGCCACCACCAGGAAGGGCGGCTCGAGCAGGATCAGCTCGCCCATCTGGCGCTTGCGCGTTTCGTCGTCGAGCCGCTGGTAGTAGGTGATCTCCGGCTTGCCGAGCACCTGGATCCGGTTCGGGTGAATCAGGTTCAAGTGGCCGACCAGGTCGGCCGCCGAGGTCGCCTCGCGTGCGAAGTCGAGATCGAAGGCGCGATCGGCGCCCTCCAGCCCGGCCACCCAGGACAATTTGAGGTCGGCTGCGTTGTCGTCGAAGATCGACTGGGAGGTAACGCCGGTGAGTTCCATGCGGGATGAGGCGGGGCGCTGGGGCGGTGGTGAATGCGGGTGGCGCGGCGGTCGGCCGCTTACGCCGAGAGGGTCAAGGATGCCATTGCACCAGCAACTGGTGAACCGCATCGGGCGTCGGCAAAGCGGCGAGGCCTTCACGCATATCGCGATCGGACAATAGCTGAGCGATTTCCGACAGGATTTCGAGATGCTGCTGCGTGGCCTGTTCGGGCACCAGCAGGAAGATCAACAGCGAAACGGGCTTGCCATCGGGCGATTCGAACGGAATCGGCTCGGCAAGCCGCATGAAGGCGGCCAGCGGCTGCTTCAGGCCCTTGATGCGGCCATGCGGAATGGCCACGCCGGCGCCAAGGCCGGTCGAGCCGAGCGATTCGCGGGCGAACAGATTGTCGGTCACCGTGGCGCGCGCCACGCCATGGTTGTTCTCGAACAGCAGCCCGGCCTGTTCGAACACGCGTTTTTTGCTGGTGACGCTGACGTCGAGCGAGATATTGCCGGGCGGCAGCAGTTTGGCCAAACGGTTCATTTGAAATGCGCGGAATTCCTGATACTGGCGCCGCCATGCGGTTTCTTGCCGGCGTGGGCCGGTCTGCCGTTGCTGGGCGGTGCGTTCGTTGCCGCCGCTTCCCGACTATCAGCGTGCGGCACATTATAGTGCAGGGGGGCTCCCTGCCGTCCGATGCCGATCGCCCCGAGCGGCATTGCGCAAGGAAACGGGGCGGGCATTCTCTACATGTATTGCACAGCATACACCGGGAAGCCAGCCAGACGGAACCCCATCCCGGTTTCATCCTATAGGTTGCACGGCGAGCCGGCACCGCGGCCTCGCCCCAGTCTCCGCGCGCGGGGCGCAAAAAAGCCGTGCTCCTGGCACGGCTTCTTTCCTCACTTCAAGGCCGGCCGGCGTTGTGGCCGAGCCGAATCTTCAAGCTACTGCTGGGCCTGACTGGCCACGAAGCTGTGGTACTTCAGCGATTCGCGGTCGTGGCTCTGCACCTTGTCCTTGTAGCGGATCACTTGCCGGTCCAGCTTGTCGACCAGCATGTCGATCGCCGCATAGAGATCTTCGTGGTGCGCCTCGACAAAGATGTCCTTGCCCTTCAGATGCACATTGATTTCCGCGCGTTGACGGCGATCCTTTTCCTTTTGATTGTCGACCGATAGCAGCACGCTGACGTCAATAACCTGATCGAAATGCCTGAGGATTCGCTCCAGTTTCGTTTCCACGTACTCACGCAGCGAAGGCGTGATGTCCAAGTGGTGTCCACTGATCTTGAAGTTCATAGCGCTTCTCCTTCTGAAAGAGCCGCACCAGGCAGGCGATGCGACTCGGCTACAAAGACTTGCGAAGGTTCACGGCGGGGATCTTCAAGGCTTCACGGTATTTGGCGACGGTACGTCGCGCCACGACGAAGCCTTGTTCCCCCAGCAGTTCGGCAATCCGGCTGTCGGACAACGGGTTTCTGGGGTCTTCGGCTCCTATCAACTGCTTGATCAGCGCACGGATTGCGGTGGAAGAGGCGGCACCGCCGGTTTCGGTCGATACATGGCTGCCAAAGAAATATTTCAGCTCGAATGTCCCCATCGGGGTGGCCATGTACTTATTGGTCGTCACACGAGAAATGGTCGACTCGTGTAGACCCAGTGTATCGGCTATCTCCCTCAAAACCAAGGGGCGCATCGCAATTTCACCGTGCGTGAAGAAATTCTTTTGCCGCTCCACGATGGCTTGTGCGACGCGCAAAATGGTGTCGAAACGCTGCTGGATATTCTTGATGAGCCAGCGCGCCTCCTGCAGTTTCTGCTGCAATCCCGCGGCGCCGGTATCGCCTTTTGCACCGCGCAAGATTTGCGCATACATGTCGTTGATGCGCAGCCGCGGCATCACGTCGGGATTGAGCTGGGCGATCCAGTTATGGCCGCTCTTGCGCACGAACACGTCGGGCACGACGAAATCCGCTTCCGGCCGGCTGTAGGCGTGGCCGGGATAGGGCGCGAGCGAGCGGATCAGCTCGTGCGCGGCCTTCAGCTGCATGTCGTCGACCTGCAGCGCCTTCTTCAGGCGGGTGTAATCGCGCGCGGCCAGCAGTTCGAGGTGATGGCGCACGATCGTCATCGCCAGCTCGCGCTGCGGATGTTCGATGCGTCGCAGTTGCAGCGACAGGCATTCGGCCGCGTTGCGCGCCCCGACCCCGGGCGGGTCGAAGCTTTGCAGCAGCGTCAGCATCGCATGCACTTCGTCGAGCTCGAATTCGAGCTCTTCAGGCAATTCGGAAAGGATTTCCTCGAGCGAGGCGCTCAGGTAGCCGTCGTCGTCGAGCGATTCGATCAGGAAAATCGCCAGGCCCTTGTCGCGCGTGGAGATTTTCAGCGGCGCCAATTGCTCCATCAGATATTCGCGCAGCGTGGGCTCGGCATCGCGCAATTGCAGCGGCGTTTTCTCGTCCTCGTCGCTTTGCGGACGGCGGGCGAAATCGTCCAGGCTCCAGTCGCCGCCATAATCGTCGCCCGCGCCGTCGGCATAGCCGTCGTCGGCGGACGCGGCGCCATCCGCGCACGAATCGGCGGGGGCCGTCGGCTCGGAAGACGGGGTCGTGGTGGTGGTCTGGACATTGACCGACCCGTCGGCGGCGACCCGCAGCGGGCTTTCGATCCAGTCGTTTTCGCGTTCGAGCAGGGGATTCTCGGTCAGCGCCTGCTCGACTTCCTGTTGCAGTTCCAGCGTGGAGAGCTGCAACAGCCGGATCGACTGCTGCAGCTGCGGCGTCAGGGCCAGATGCTGGGAGAGGCGTAGCTGTAGCGACGGTTTCATGCGGCCTATTTTATGCGCAACTTCGGCCGCGATGGAACGGAATTTGCTATCGGAAGTTTCGATTGCGTGGTCAGAAGCGATTGCCTGATGGATCACCAGTGCAGGATCCATACATCGCCCGCGCACAAACGAAAACGGCCGCCCTCTGTACGAGGGCGGCCGCGCGCCAAACCGCCATTACATGCGGAAGTTTTCGCCCAGATAGACGCGCCGCACCGATTCGTTGGCGATGATGTCCTTGGGCTCGCCGGCCGCGAGCACCGCGCCTTCGCTGATGATGTACGCGTGGTCGCAGATGCCCAGCGTCTCGCGCACGTTGTGGTCGGTGATCAGCACGCCGATATTGCGTGCCTTCAGGAAGCTGACGATGCGCTGGATCTCGCCGACCGCGATCGGATCGACGCCGGCGAACGGCTCGTCGAGCAGGATGAAGCGCGGCGCCGAGGCAAGCGCCCGTGCGATCTCGACGCGGCGGCGCTCGCCGCCCGACAGCGACAGCGCGGGGTTGTTGCGCAGGTGCGCGATCTGCAGATCGTCGAGCAGGCTGTCCAGCCGCCGCTCGATCTCGGCGCCGGACAGCGCCTTGCCGTTGTCTCGCTGCAGTTCCAGCACCGCGCGGATGTTCTGCTCGACATTGAGCTTGCGGAACACCGACGCTTCCTGCGGCAGGTACGACAGGCCCATGCGCGCGCGCTCGTGGATCGGCAGGCCGCTGATGTGCTGGCCGTCGAGCACGATGTCGCCTTCGTCGAGCGCGACCAGGCCCACGATCATGTAGAACGAGGTGGTCTTGCCCGCGCCATTGGGGCCGAGCAGGCCGACGACCTCGCCGCTCTTGACGTCCAGCGACACGTCCTTGACCACGGTGCGCGAGCCGTAGCGCTTCTTCAGATGACGCACCACCAGGTTGCTGGTGGCCGGCATCGTGCCCGCGCCGGCACCGGCTGCGGTGTTGGCGTTGGCGGCGGGAGCGGTGGCGGTAGCGGTGTCGGCAACGGACATGTGGGCAATCCTTTGATACTGCGTAATGCGAAGCGGGCGTGGCGAAGCGTACGTGGCGCGGCGTGCGCGGCGTGCGGGTACGTCAGGCCCGGGAAGCGATCAGGGCTTGGCCGTCGGCGAGCCCTTCAGGTCCACGCCGGCGCCACTGCCGCCGGTCCCCTGGCTCTGGCGCGGCGACAGCACGGCGCGTACGCGGCCGGACGGGTTCGCCGGCGCCGCGTTGCCGCTGCCACCGGCCGCGGTGTAGAACTCGTTGCGGCTGTCGTAGGTCAGCACCGCGCCGCGGATCTCGTCGACCACCTTGGCGCCCGCCAGCCGCGCCATGCGCGCATTGCCGATCAGCTTGGCCACTTCCTGCTTGCCGTCGTATTCGACGCGGTCGCCCCAGCCGTCGATGTACTCGTCGACGTTGTCGCGCTTCTGCCGGATATAGGCCTGCTTGCCGCCCTTGGAGGTGGCCACCGCGTACTGGTAGCCCTCGGGATCGGTGCGCACCTCGGCGGCATCGGACTTGAGCACCATGGTCCCCTTGGTCAGCACCACGTTGCCGGTCAGCGTATAGATCTGCTTGACGTCGTCGTAGCTGGCGTTGTCGGCCTCCAGCACCAGCGGCTTGTCGCGGTCGGCGCGTTCGGCGAGCGCCGGCAGGGCGAGCGTCATGCCGGCGGCGAAGGCGAGCAGCACGGCGGTGGCGCGGCGGCGGGTCCAGGTCGTCAGGGTCAGGGTCATGTTGGCCACGATGGCGTTGATTGGCGTTGTCCGGGAATCGTCCAGACGGGGCGAGTGGCCCGGACTGGCGCGGAGATCGTTCGAATGGTGCGCGCCTGGCGCGGCGCCGCGATGCGTCATGGCTGTTTCGCGCCGCCGCCGCGCGGCGCCATCACGATGGTGCCGCGCACATTGCCGAGCAGATTGACCTCGCGCGTGACATTGTTGAAGACCAGGCCGTTGGCCGTCATCACCGACGGTCCGCGGGTCAGCTTGACCGGCTTGTCGGTCTTCACGATGTCGTCGTTGATCAGGATCTGGAAGTAGCTCGAGGTCGCGCTCATCTGCGGGTCCTGCGATGGATCGGCGCCCTGCACGCGAACGATATGGGCGTTGCCGAACAGGTCGATCACGCTGGCGTCGGCGTTCATCTTGCCCAGGTCCGCGGTACCGGTCACCGGCGGCCGGTCCGGTTCGTAGGCGCGCATCGCCGGCCGCGTGACCTCGTAGGTCTGGTCGTCCTCGTAATGGATCATCCGCTCGCCGGTGAAGCGCATCTTGGTGCTGCCGTCCTCGGCCAGTTCGGTCGCGGTGAAGCGCTCCATCCAGTAGTCGGGCACATGGCGCTTCTGGCGTTCGGTATCGCTGACCTGGCGCGGCGTGTTGATCTGCACCAGCCAGAACGTACTGCCGGCAACGAGCGCCATCAGCAGCAGCGGCATCAGCCGCAGCGCGAGGCGGGACAGGGAAGGGAACAGATCCCGCATGGCGTTCGTCAGATGACCTTGGCCCGGGTCAGGTCATGGATATGCAGCGCGCCCACCAGGCGCTGGTCGGCGTCGACCACCAGCAGCTGGTTGATGCGGTTTGCTTCCATGACCTGCACCGCCTCGACCGCGAGCTGGTCCGGCCCGACGGTGAAGGGGTTGGCATGCATGACCTCGCCGATCGGCACGGTCTTCCAGTCGCGCGGCGTTTCCAGCAGCCGGCGCAGGTCGCCGTCGGTGAAGACGCCGATCGCGCGGCCCTCGGCATCGACGATGGCGGTCATGGCCATGCCCTTGCGGGTGATCTCCATCAGGGCCTGTGCCAGCGGCGTGCTTTCGCGGACTTCGGGCACCGCATTGCCTGTGCGCATCACGTCCCGCACATGGGTCAGCAGCTTGCGGCCGAGCGCACCGCCGGGGTGCGAGCGGGCGAAGTCCTCTTCGCCGAAGCCGCGCGCGTCGAGCACCGCCACCGCCAGCGCGTCGCCCAGCGCCAGCGCCGCCGTCGTGCTGGCGGTCGGGGCGAGATTCAGCGGGCAGGCTTCCTTCTCGACGCGGGCGTCCAGATGCGCGTCGGCCAGCTGCGCCAGGTTCGATTCGACATTGCCGGTCACCGAGATCAGCTTGGCGCCGATGCGCTTGACGATCGGCACGATCGACAGCAGCTCGGAGGTTTCGCCCGAATTGGAGAAGGCGATCAGCACGTCGTCGCGGGTGACCATGCCGAGGTCGCCATGCGAGGCCTCGGCGGGATGGACGAAGAAGGCTGGCGTACCGGTCGAGGCCAGCGTGGCCGCGACCTTGCGGCCGATATGGCCGGACTTGCCGATGCCGGAAACGACCACGCGGCCCGAGCACTCCAGCACCAGCTGCACCGCCCGCGCGAAGTCCGGCGTCAGCCGCGACGACAACGCGGCGACCGCATCGGCTTCGATCTGCAGGGTATGGCGTGCGAGCTCGAGTGCTCTTTCCGCATTGAAATTGGCTATCATGGCGACGAAGTATACCAATGAATGCGATGACGCCCGGGCCGGTCGCGGCGCGTCCGGCCCGGCGTCTGCCTCCGCGTCCGGGTTCGGTCTGCGCCGGCTGGCCGCCCCCGGCAACATGCCGCCGTGCCGGGCAGGCCGTTCCTGGTCCACCGCTTGCTTTACCGCCGGCGCAACCGCTGCACTGCTGCACCGCTATTCGGACCACAGCTCGCACCACAACCAGTACCGCACGAGCACCGCTCGCACCACCGCTCGCACCACCACCGGCCCGCCCGAATGCATTCTCCGCTGGACTTGACCCTTGTGCTGCTGGCCGCCGCCGTGCTCGGCGTGGTTGCTTTCCGCATGCTGCAGCTGCCGCCGATGCTCGGCTATCTGGCGGTCGGCATCCTGATCGGACCGCACGCGCTTGGCCTGGCCAGCGATTCGGGGCAAACCAAGTACCTGGCCGAGTTCGGCGTGGTCTTTTTGATGTTCTCGATCGGGCTGGAGTTCAATCTGGCCAAGCTGCGCGCGATGCGGCGGCTGGTGTTCGGCCTGGGCGGCAGCCAGGTGGTGCTGACCATGCTGGCGGTGGCGCCGGTCGGCTGGCTGTTCAGCGCGGTCTTCGACCTGAGCTGGCAGGCCTCGATCGCGCTGGGCGGCGCGCTGGCGATGTCGTCGACCGCGATCGTCTCCAAGATGCTGTCCGAACGGCTGGAGCTGGAGACCGAGCACGGCCGCAACATCTTCAGTGTGCTGCTGTTCCAGGATCTGGCGGTGGTGCCGCTCTTGATCGTGATTCCCGCGCTGTCGCGCGACCCCGGCGAGCTGCCGATGGCGCTGGGCCTGGCCATCATCAAGATCGTGGTGGCGCTGACGCTGATCTTCGTGCTCGGCAAGGAAGTGGTCAGCCGCTGGTTCCATGTGGTGGCCGCCCGCCGCTCGCAGGAACTGTTCATGCTGAACCTGCTGCTGGTCACGCTGGGCATGGCGGCGCTGACCGAGCGGCTGGGGCTCTCGATGGCGCTCGGCGCCTTCATGGCCGGCATGCTGATCGCGGAAACGCCGTACCGGCATCAGGTCGAGGAGGACATCAAGCCGTTCCGCGACGTGCTGCTCGGGCTGTTCTTCGTCACCATCGGCATGCTGCTCAATGTCCGCGTGGTGATCGACAACCTGTGGCTGGTGCTGACGCTGCTGATCGTGCCGGTGCTGTTCAAGTTTCTGCTGATCGCGGGCCTGGCGCGGCTGTTCGGCTCGCGTCCCGGGGTGGCGATCCGCACCGGCCTGGGGCTGGCGCAGGCCGGCGAGTTCGGCTTCGTGCTGCTGAACCAGATCGACGGGCTGGGCCTGGTCGATCCGGTGCTGACGCAGGTGATTCTCGCGTCGATGCTGCTGTCGATGCTGGTGGCGCCGTTCCTGATCCAGTACAGCGACGCGATCGCGATGCGCTTTGCCGCGAACGAATGGCTGCTGCAATCGCTGAACATGACGCGCATCGCGGCGCAGAGCCTGCAGACCGAGAAGCACGCAATCATTTGCGGCTACGGCCGCAGCGGCCAGAACCTGGCGCGCATGCTCGAGCGCGAGGGCATCGGCTATGTCGCGCTGGACCTGGACCCTGACCGCGTGCGCGAGGCCGCCGCGGCCGGCGATACGGTGGTCTACGGCGATGCCGGCCGGCGCGAGGCGCTGATCGCCGCCGGCATCCACCGCGCCGCGGCGGTGATCATCACCTATGCCAACACGCCGTCGGCGCTGAAGGTCCTGCACCATGTGCACGAACTCGAGCCGGCCCTGCCGGTGATCGTGCGCACGGTCGACGATTCGGAGCTGGAGGCGCTGCAGCGCGCCGGCGCCACCGAGGTCGTGCCCGAGATCATCGAGGGCAGCCTGATGCTGGCCTCGCATGCGCTGGTGCTGCTGGGCGTGCCGATGCGGCGCGTGGTGCGCGGCGTGCAGCAGGCGCGCGATGCGCGCTACAGCCTGCTGCGCGGCTACTTCCACGGCCGCGACGACGAGGAGGACATGATCGAGCGCGACTCGGTGCGTCTGCATTCGCTGTCGCTGGGCCCGGACGCCACCGCGGTCGGCCGGCGCCTGGGCACGCTGGGGCTCGAGCATATCGGCGTCGAGGTCACCGCCGTGCGGCGGCGCGGCATCCGCGCCTTCGATCCGCAGCCCGATACCGTGCTCGAGCCCGGCGACATCCTGGTGCTGCGCGGCACGCCCGAGGCGCTCGAGGCGGCCGAGCAGCGCCTGACCGAACGCTGACGGAGCACGCCCCCTCTCCGCGGCCCCCACGCGCAAGTGGGAGCGGGGCGAAATAGACAGCAAGCACAGCGACGGACGCAAACCGATCTCCTCTCCCACCGCGGGAGAGGGGTAGGGGACAGGAAGCCGTTATCCTAGATGGCTGGCGCTTCAGCCACCCCTTTCATCCGCAGTTTCAGACCATGCCCGCTCCCACCATCCAGTCCCCGCCCCTGGGCGACGTCACCACCTATCTGCGCGACCGCATCCGCACCGTGCCCGACTGGCCGCAGCCCGGCGTGATGTTCCGCGACATCACGCCGCTGCTGCAGGACCCGAAGACGCTGCGCGTGCTGATCGACGTGTTCGTGCACCGCTACATGGATGCCGGCCTCGACGTGGTGGCCGGTATCGACGCGCGCGGCTTCATCCTCGGCGCGATCGTCGCCTACGAGCTGAACCTGGGCTTCGTGCCAATCCGCAAGAAGGGCAAGCTGCCGTTCCAGACCGTGGCCGAGGAATACGAGCTCGAATACGGCAGCGCCACCGTCGAGATCCACGCCGATGCCTGCAAGCCGGGCGACCGCGTGCTGCTGGTGGACGACCTGATCGCCACCGGCGGCACCATGATGGCCGGACGCCGGTTGCTGGAGCGGCTCGGCGCGACCGTAGTGGAGGGCGCGGCGATCGTCGACCTGCCGGAGCTTGGCGGCTCGCGCCATCTGCTCGACAGCGGGCTGCCGCTGTTTACCGTGTGCCGATTCGAAGGCCACTGAACCGCAAAGTCGCAACGCCGCAGCGCCGCGAAGCGTTGCAAAGCCCACCATCGCTGGCGCCCCGCGTTGCCCTTGCCCGCGGCGCGGGCGCATAATGGCCGTTCATTCACAACAAGGGCCGGGCGGCCCCTGCCTCTGACCGCCGCACCGGCCGCAATGGGTGCCACACCATGGGCGTTCTGCTTCATCTGCTCTCCGGGGTCGCGCTGCTGGTCTGGGGCACGAATATCGTCAAGGTCGGCATTCTGCGCGTCTACGGCGCGAATCTGCGCCACGTGCTCTCGGCCAGCGTTGCCAATCGCTTCACCGCCTTTGCCGCCGGCCTCGGCGTGACCGGCCTGGTGCAAAGCAGCAATGCGACCGCCGTCATCGTCAGTTCCTTCGTCAGCCAGGGCCTGATCGCGGTCGCCCCCGCGCTGGCCATCATGCTTGGCGCCAACGTCGGCACCGCGCTGATGGTGCAGGTGTTCTCGCTGGACCTGTCGTGGCTGTCGCCGCTGCTGATCTTCGTCGGCGTGATCGCGCATCTGAGCTGGAAGGGCAGCCGGCCCGGCCACGTCGGCCGCGTGCTGATCGGCCTGGGGCTGATCACGCTGGCGCTGGAGCTGATCTCCAATGCGACCCGTCCGGTGGTCGAGGCCGCCGGCGTCAAGGTGCTGTTCGCCAGCCTGACCGGCGATACCGCGCTCGACATGCTGGTCGGCGCCTTCCTGACCGTGCTGTCCTATTCGAGCCTCGCGGTGGTGCTGTTCTGCGGCGCGCTGGCCTCGGCCGGCGTGGTGTCGATCCCCGTCGCGCTGGCGCTGGTGCTGGGCGCCAACCTCGGCTCGGGCATCTCGGCGTTCCTGACCACCTCCGGCAACAACCAGCCCGGCAAGCGGGTGACGCTGGGCAATCTGCTGTCGCGCCTGCTCGGCTGCGTGGTGGCGCTGCCGCTGCTGGACGAAGCCCAGACGCTGTTGCGCGCGCTCGATGCGGACCCGCAGCGGCTGATCGTCAATTTCCACCTGCTGTTCAACGTGGTGCTGGCGGTCGCGCTGATCGGCCTGACCGCGCCGCTGGCGCGGCTGTGCGAAACCATCCTGCCGGGCCGCAACACCGGCGAGAGCCAGGTCACGCCGCGCCATCTCGACCCGGCCGCGCTGTCCACGCCGACGCTGGCGCTGGCCAACGCGGCGCGCGAGGTGCTGCGCATCGGCGACCGCGTCGAGCAGATGCTGGACAACATGCTGCGCGTGCTGCGGACCAACGATGCCAAGCTGGCCGCCGCCACCTGCCGCATCGACGACGAGATCGACGATCTCTACACCGCGATCAAGCTGTACCTGACGCGCATCAGCGTCGAGGCGCTCGACGAGCGCGACGGCCGCCGCTGGACCGAAATCATCTCGCTCAATATCAACCTGGAGCATGCGGCGGACATCATCGAGCGGATCCTGCTTGACGCGCGCGACAAGAAGATCGCGCACAACCTCGTGTTCTCCGAGGCCGGCATGCAGGAGATCACCGAGATGCACGCCCGGCTGATCAGCAATCTGCGGCTGGGGCTGTCGGTGTTCCTGAACGGCGACCTGAAGAGCGCGCGGCAGCTGATGCGCGAGAAGGCGACCTTCCGCGAGCTGGAGCGCAAGTATTCGCATACCCACCTGCGCCGCGTGGCCACGCAGACCATCGAGAGCATCGACACCAGCTCGCTGCACCTGGACGTGATCAGCGACCTGAAGCGCCTGAACTCGCTGTTCTGCGCCACCGCCTATCCGGTGCTGGAGGAAGCCGGCGCCCTCGATCGCAGCCGGATGCGGGAAGAGGACGGCCAGCCGCAGGAGGAGGGCATCCCTGCGCCCGC
>NZ_JCBAJO010000103.1:0-16070 GCF_059772245.1 Cupriavidus sp. R6-3 | reverse complement strand
CTGTGGGCCGTGGTCTGGTGCGCCGGCGCCTCGGCGCTGTCGGCGCTGGCCACGCCGTGGTTCGACGTGGTCAATATCGCGATGCTGTTCCTCGCTGCCGTGATGGGCGTCGCGCTGCGGCACGGCCGCGGGCCGGCGGCATTGGCCTCGGTGCTGTCGGTGGCCGCGTTCGATTTCTTCTTCGTGCCGCCGCGGCTGTCGTTCGCCGTCACCGACGTGCAGTACCTGCTGACCTTCGTGGTTCTGTTGTCGGTGGGCCTGGTGATCGGCCAGCTGACCGCGGGGCTGCGCGAGCAGGCGCAGGTCGCGGTGCGGCGCGAGACCGATGCGCGCACGCTGTACGAGCTCGCGCGCGAACTGTCGTCGGCGCTGACGCTGGAGCAGATCGTGCCGATCGGCAGCCGCTTCCTGCGGGCGGCGTTCGATGCCAATTCGGCGTTCTTCCTGACGTCCCCCGACGGCAAGCTGCTGCCGCCGGTGATGGACGCCGAGCAGCAGGACACCGCCGCGCGCACCGATTCGATCGACCGCGTGCTGGCGCAATGGGTGTTTGACCACGGCCAGCCCGCCGGCACGGGCACGCACACGCTGCCCGGCAGCACCGTGCTCTATCTGCCGCTGAAGGCGCCGATGCGGACGCGCGGCGTGCTGGCGGTGGAGCCGGCCGCGTGGCGCGCGTTCGCGCAGCCTGCGCTGCGGCGCCAGGTCGATGGCTTCTGCACGCTGATCGCGATCGCCATCGAGCGGCTGCACTATGTCGAGGTTGCGCAACAGGCGCTGCTGTCGATGGAGTCGGAGCGGTTGCGCAGTTCGCTGCTGGCCGCCGTATCGCACGATCTGCGCACGCCGCTGACCGGCCTGATCGGCATGGCCGAGACGCTGCGGCGTGCCGACCCGCCGCTGGCGCCTTCGGTGGCCGATACCGTCGACGCGATGCTCGAGCAGGCGCAGCGGATGCGCACGATGGTGGTCAACCTGCTCGACATGGCGCGGCTGCAAAGCCGCGACGTGCGGATGACGCGGGCGTGGCAGTCGGTCGAGGAGCTGGTCGGCTCGAGCCTGGCCGCGATGCGCGAGTCGTTGTCGCGGCACCGCGTCGAGGTGGCCGACCTGTCGCGCGTGCCGCTGGTCGAGTGCGACGCGGTGCTGATCGAGCGCGTGCTGTGCAATCTGCTGGAGAATGCGGGCAAATACACGCCGGCGGGAACGACGATCCGCGTGTCTGCCGAGGCCGTCGAGGCTGGCGAGGCCGTCGAGGCTGGCGAGGACGGCAAGGCCAGCGAGGGCCGCGAGGACGGGGAGGACAGCGAAGACGGCAAGGGCAGCGTGGGAGGCGAGGGCGAGATCCGCATCGCCGTGGAGGACGAGGGCCCCGGCGTGCCGGCCGGCAGCGAGCGGCAGATCTTCGAGAAGTTCACGCGCGGGCAGCGCGAGTCGGCCACGGCCGGTGTCGGCCTCGGGCTCGCCGTCTGCGAGGCGATCGTGCAGGCCCACGGGGGACGGATCTGGGTCGAACCGGCGCGGTCCGCGGCGCGCCGGGCCGTGCACGGGCCCGGCGCCCGCTTCGTGGTCGCGTTGCCGCGCGGCAACCCGCCGGCGGTGGAGGCCGAGTCCGACATGCCGCCCGCTTGAGCCGGCGGACTGTTCGTTCGAATCCGCGCACCGCCATCCGCAACACATTCGGCCCACGTCCGCACCACGTCCTCGCTACGTCCGCACCACGTCCGCACCACGTCGATCCCAAGGAAACCACTACCGTCATGCCATTCGAATTCTCTCCCACGGTGTTGCTGGTCGAAGACGAGCCGCATATCCGCCGCTTCGTACGCGCGACGCTCGAGGCCGAGGGCTGCACCGTGCATGAGGCCGAGACGCTGAAACGAGGGCTGATCGACGCCGGCACGCGTCAGCCCGATCTGGTGATCCTCGATCTCGGCCTGCCCGACGGCGATGGGGTCCAGCTGATCCGCGAGATGCGCAGCTGGACCCAGGTGCCGATCCTGGTGCTGTCCGCGCGCAGCGACGAAGCCGACAAGATCGTCGCGCTCGACGGCGGCGCCGACGACTATCTGACCAAGCCCTTCGGCGTGGGCGAGATGGTGGCGCGCGTGCGCGTGCTGCTGCGCCGGCACGCCAGGACCAATCCGCAGGGCACCCACCTGATCGCCTTCGGCGACGTGCAGGTGGACCTCGCCAGTCGCGTGATCACGCGCGCGGGGCAGCCCGTACATCTGACGCCGATCGAGTATCGCCTGCTGTCGGTGCTGATCGCCCACCGGGGCAAGGTGATGACCCATCGCGAACTGCTGCGCGAGGTATGGGGGCCGTCGCAGTCGGAGAGCAGCCAGTATCTGCGCGTCTACATGGGTCATCTGCGGCACAAGCTCGAGCGCGATCCCGCGCAGCCCGTTCACCTGCTGACCGAGACCGGCATCGGCTATCGCTTCGCGGGGTGAGCGACCCCGGGGCATGAACGCCCGGCGTGCGCCTTTACGCGGTTCGCATGCCGCGCCTCGCACTCTTGACACCGTTTTTACGCGCCGATGCCTATCGTGGCGAAGGTCCCCAACGGGACTGTCCCTTCTACTTCGCCACGATTCTCATGATCCGAATCACGCTACCGCGCCATCCCGCCGCGGCGCTGCTCGCCGCTTCCCTGCCCGCCGCTTCTCTGCTCTCCATCACGCTCCTGTCCGCGATGCCGGCGGCCGCGCAGACCGCGCCGCACACGTTGACGGCTAATCTGTCGCTGGCCACCGACTACCGCTATCGCGGCATCACGCAGACCGATCGCCGGCCCGCGATCCAGGGCGGCTTCGACTACAGCCATGCCAGCGGCTTCTATCTGGGCAACTGGAACTCGAGCATCAGCTGGCTGGGCGACAGCAACGACGAGGTGTCGGCGCCGATCGAGATGGACTTCTACGCGGGCTTCAGGAACACCTTCGGCACCGAGGGCAAATGGAGCTACGACGTCGGCGTGCTGCAGTACTACTACCCCGGTGCTTACCCGGGCGGCTTCACCCGTCCCCATACCACCGAAGCCTATGCCGGCGTCGGCTACGGTCCGGTGTCCCTCAAGGTCTCGTATGCGCCGACCAAGCTGTTCGGCCTCGCCGACAGCCGGCACAGCTGGTATGCGGACCTGTCGGCCAACGTGCCGCTGCAGGTCTGGGGCCTGACGCTGAACACGCATGTCGGCTACCAGAAGGTGCAGGCGGCCGACGCCTCGTATGCCGACTGGAAGCTCGGCCTGACCAGGGACCTGGGCAACGGCTTCGCGCTGGCCGTGGCCTATGTCGACACCAACGCGGACCGGACCGTCTACACCAACGCCAGCGGACGCTACATGGGCCGCGGCACGGCCTGGGCCTCGCTGACGAAGACGTTCTGAGGCCGCGCCGCCATCGCCCACCGCCGCCCGGCGGCGCTACTGCGCGGCGACCTGCGCGTGCACGTCGTGCGCCAGCTCGAGCAGCCGCTGGCGGTCGATGCCGCCCGACACCGCGTAGCCGAACTTGCCGTCGATCCAGTAGAAGACATTGACCGGACCGTCCTGATACAGCCGGAAAGCGGTCACGTCGGCGGCGAGGTCGCGGTGCGAGATGCACAGCGTGATGCGCTCGCCGTTGGCGTCGTGGTACATGAACTGCGCGACCGGGCCGTGGTTGCTCGGCAGCAGGCGTCCGCCCATCAGCGAGAAGCCGGTGCGCGTCAGGATCGGCGGGCGGACATCGGCCCCCAGCCGGTTCGATACCCATTTGACCAGCTCCTGCTCGCGGTCCGCGCCGACCTCCACCGGCCGGCGTACCTCGGGGGCATAGATCACGTGGGCGATCGCCGATTGGCGCGCGAACGATTCGCCGGTATCGAGCCCCGTCGGCGCGCGCCGGGCCAGCTCGCCGCCGAAGGACGGCACCGCGCGGCGCCACGCATCGGCATTGGCGCCGATGCCGATGCCCACCACCAGCGCCGCGGCCATGCCGCCCAGCAGCTTCCAGTCCAGCCGGCGCAGCCATGCGCCGCGCCGGCCGGGGTCGCGCAGCCGCGACGGCAGCGGTTCGTTCAGCACGCGGTCGTAGCGCGCGTGCAGCATGTGGTTCAGCGCGTAGTACTGGCTGATCCGCTGGGCGAGCTGGGGGTCGTGCTCGAGCCGCTGCTCGATTTCGGCGCGCCGCGCGTCGGGCACCATGCCGTCGACGTAGGCGTGGATCTCTTCCTCGCTGATCGCGAATGCTTCGTTGCTCATCGCACCACCCTCAGTCGGGCTTCGGGTTTGACACCGGCCATCAGGCTGCGCAGGCGCTCGCGTCCGCGCGACAGCCGGGACATCACGGTGCCGACCGGGATGCCGAGCGCCAGCGCGACCTCGGCATAGCTCATCGATTCGAGGCCGACCAGCAGCACCACCTCGCGCTGTTCGGCCGGCAGCCGCTGCAGCGCGTAATCGAGGTCGCGCACTTCCAGCGAGCCCGCCGGATTGGCCGCCGTGCTGTGCCAGTCGGCGCCGGACAGGCCGTCGGACAGCGTGTCGTCGTCCATCGGCACATGCGTCGCGCGCATGCCGGCGCCGCGCATCTGGTTGACGAAGGCGTTATGCATGATCGTGAATAGCCAGGCCCGCAGATCGGTGCCGTCGTGGTATTGCCGCGCATGGCGCAGCGCGCGCTCGAGCGTGTCCTGCACCAGATCGTCGGCAAGCTCGCGGTTGTGGACCAGCGCGCGCGCATAGCGGCGCAGCCGCGGCACGTGGTCGATCAGTTCTTCACGAACCCCCATCGCTGTTCCTTTGTCGGTCGGCGGGCCGCGCCGGGTTTGTTCGCCGGCGCTGTGCCCTTGCAGCGTGAACACCATCGGGGCGATTTTATTCCGGCCAATGCCGGCCACCGTCCGGATTTTTTTGCCGCTCGGCGGGAATAAGCGGGGCGGGAGCGCTGTTCACCTGTGGGTACGGACCTCGAGGAGTGCAGCATGCCAGTCTGTTTTCGATGGCGCGGCCGCGACCGCGGCGCCGCGCGGGTCGCGTCGGCCATGCCGTTTGCCATGCCGTTGGTCATACCCGTGGCCATGTCCGTGGCCATGTCCGTGACCCTGGTCGGGGCGCTGGCGATATTCGTTGCGCCGGCAGCCGCGGCCGAGCCCTCGGCGGCCACGGGTGCGGCCTCCACCGAAGCCGCCAACCACGCCGCCTTCCTCGCCGAGAACGACCGTGCGATGGAGCGGATGATGAACGAGATGGCGATCACGCCGAGCGGCGACGTCGACCGCGACTTCGTCCACATGATGGTGCCGCACCACCGCGGCGCGATCGAGATGGCGATGGCGCAGCTGCGGTACGGGCGCAATCCGCAACTGCGCCGGCTGGCGCAGGAAATCATCGCCACGCAGCAGCAGGAGATTGCGGCGATGTATCTGGCGATCGGGCTGGCGCCGCCCGGTGCCGATACATCCGCCGATACATCCGCCGATACGTCGGCCACTACGGCGGCCACGACGTCCCCCACTACGTCGGCCACCAGGTCGGTCACAACGTCGGCCACAACGCCGGCCGATATGTCCTCCGATCCCGCCGCGGCCGCCGGCGGCGGCCACCGCCACCGCACCGTCCACCATTCGCACAAGGAGCCACGATGAAGCCCACCCCGACCGCCGCCGTCGTCGCCGCCATCGCGGCCCTGGCGCTGGCCTTGCCGGCCGCCACGCAGGCCGGGCAGCCGCCCCGCGCCGCCACCGATCCGGATCGGCCCATTAGCCATCGCGACCGCATCTATGCCGCGGAGCAGTTCTCCAACACGGTGTCCGTCACCGACCCCGCCTCCAACGAGGTGCTCGGCATGATCCGGCTGGGCGAGCCGACGCCGGCGAACTTCAGCCCCTTGTACAAGGGGCAATTGCTTGTGCATGGCCTCGGCTTCTCGCCGGACGGCCGCACGCTGGCGGTGGTGTCGATCGGCTCGAACTCGGTGTCCTTCATCGACACGCAGACCAATGCGGTCAGGCACGTGACGTATCTCGGCCGCTCGCCGCACGAGGCGTTCTACACGCCGGACGGCAAGGAGGTCTGGGTCACCGTGCGCGGCGAGGACTATGTTGCCGTGATCGACGCGGCCACCTATCGGGAGAAGACGCGCATCACGGTGCCTGCGGGTCCCGGCATGCAGATCTTCTCGCCGGACGGCAAGTACGGCTATGTCTGCTCGTCGTTCCAGCCGCGCACCAGCGTGGTCTCGGTGGCCGAGCACAAGGTGATCGCCACCATCGAGCAGGCCAGCGCCTTCTGCCCGAACATCGCGGCGACGCCCGACGGCAAGCAGGTCTGGTTCACGCTGAAGGACATCGGCAAGGTGCAGGTGTTCGATGCGCGTCCGCCGTTCGCACCAATCCGCACCATCGATACCGGGCCGATCACCAACCACGTCAATTTCGTCCGCAACCGCAACGGCCAGTTCGCCTACGTGACGGTGGGCGGGACCAACGAGGTCACGGTGTTCCGCACCGACGACTTCGCGCCGGTCGCCACCATTCCGGTCGGCAAGCTGCCGCACGGCCTGTGGCCGTCGGGCGACGGCAGCCGCATCTATGTCGGGCTGGAGAACGAGGACGCGCTGGCGGCGATCGACACGCTGAGCCAGCGCGTGGTCGCGACGATCCCCGTCGGTCAGGCGCCGCAGGCGGTGGTCTACGTGCCGGACGCGGTCAGGCAGGGAGATGGGCGGCAGAACCTGCAGCCTGCGGGAACGATCGCCCGGGCCACGCAACTGTCGCTGGTGCCGGTCGCTGCCGGCGGACAGCCGCTTGCGCAACAACCACCTTCCCAGCAGGCGCCGACCAGCGTCGCGCTGTTCGATCAGGGGCTGGTGCAGGTGCTGCAGGCCTCGGTCACCGGACTGCAGCCGAAGCAGGCCTATGTGCTGGGCCTGGCGGAGCGGGCCGACGGCGGCGGCCGCATCGAGCCGCTGGCGCGCTTCATGGCGAATCCGGCGGGATCGGCGATCGTCAATACGGTCGGACCGATCCGGCAGGTGGTCGCCGGCGGCGGCGAGCGCCAGGAGGCGCGGCGCTATCTGGTGATCGCGCCCGTGACGGACGCCGGCATCGGGGCGCCGGTGCAGCGGCAGACACCGTAGCGGCTGGCGTGCTGGGGCTGACCTATGGCTCCCTATGGCCCCGTATGGCTGCCTGTGGCCCCATGGCCCCCATGGCCCCATGGGCCCCCAATGACCCGCCAATGGCCCCCCCCCAATGGCCCCCCCAATGGCCCCCTATGGCATCTCCGCGAAGCACTCGGCGAGCCAGTCGGCGACGGCGCGAAAGCGCGGCTGGCGCCGGTATTCGGACGGATAGGCCAGCCAGACCTCGCGCCTTACGTCGGGGCAGTCCTGCAGCCGATGCAGCGATGGCTGCGTCCGCGCGGCAAAGTGCGGCAGCAGCGCGGCCCCGGTGCCGGCCGCGGCGGCCATCAGCAGCGTGTCGACGCTGTTGCTCGACAGCACGATGGCGTCGCGCGCGATCTGCCGGTCGACCCAGCGAATCTCGGGCAGCGCCACGCCGGGGGCAAGCGACAGCGTGAGCTGGCAGAACGGGAGCGCGGCCAGGCCCTCGTCGGCGTAGCGGCGGCGCATGGCCGCGTTGCCGTAGACGCCGTAGTGGATCGTGCCGACGCGGCGCGCTACCACCTGCTCCTCGACCGGGCGATTGAGCCGGATGGCCAGATGCGCCTCGCGGCGTGCCAGGCTGGCGCGGCGCGCCTCGACGATCAGTTCCACCGTCAGCCCGGGATGGCGCTCGCGCAGCGCCGGCAGCCGCTCCGCGATGAACAGCGTCGCCACGCCCTCGGTGGCGGTCAGCTTGACGGTGCCCGATACGCTGCCGGGACTGGCGCGGCGCGCTTCGAGTTCGCGGCCGATGCGCGCGGCATGCCGCTCCATCTGCTCGGCGGCGGCCAGCGCGATGCGCCCGGCTGGCGACAGTTCGATCCGGCCCTGCATCGATTCGGCCACCGATGCGCCCAGCGCCGTCTCCAGCCGCCGCAGCCGGCGAATCACGGTGGCGTGCGTCAGTCCGAGCTCGCGCGCGCAGGCGGCGTAGCTGCCCGAACGGGCCAGCACGGCCAGGGTCAGCAGATCGTCCCAATGGGTGGTCCCGGCTGTTCGTTTTTGCACAGTGCCTCGTCGGAATTTGGCATGGTGAATCGGCAAGCCGAACCCTATCATGGCGGCACCGCACGATGTCGTGCATTCGACGAGGAAGAGACCCCATGCCGCAAGCCAAGACCCTGATGGATTTCGCCGGCGCGACCCGCCAGCCGGCCGACTGGCAGCAAGCCAGCCTGGTGCTGATCGACCACCAGCGCGAGTATGTCGACGGCAGCCTGCCGCTGTCCGGCATGGCCGAGGCCGTCGCCGAGTGCCAGCGCCTGCTGGCCGCCGCCCGCAAGGCGGGCGCACCGGTGGTGCACATCCAGCATCACGGCAAGCCCGGCGGGGCGATCTTCGATCCGCAGGGGCCCTATGTCGAGCTGATTGCCGAACTGGCGCCTGCGCAGGGCGAGGCGGTGATCGCCAAATCCCTGCCGAACGCGTTCGCCGGCACGGGCCTGGCCGACGCACTGGCCAGGACCGGCCGCAAGCAGCTGGTGGTGGCGGGCTTCATGACCCATATGTGCGTCAGCGCAACGGCGCGCGCCGCGCTCGATCTGGGCTTCACCACCACGGTAGTCGCGGCCGCCTGCGCGACGCGCGATCTGCCCGATCCCGTCAACGGCGAGGTGGTACCTGCCGCGGTCGTGCATCGCACCGCCCTGACGGAACTGAACGACCTGGTGGCGCTGGTGGTGCCGGATGCGGGAGCGTTGGGGGCGTAAGCGAGAACGCAGCCGTCTCCGCGGACGCGGGGATCCAGCGACGTTGGAAAGACGTTGGGATTCCCGTTCGGCTTCGCGGGAAGGATGTGCGCGCTGGTGGTGCTTCGCCAGAGCCCATGGCAGAAGAGGCCGCTCGCGCGGCCTCTTCTGCTTCTTCTGCTGTCTGGGGATCGAGCGGGGCTATGCCACTGCCCCGCGCACCACCCTCGGCCCGACCTCGTTGGCCGCGACCGCCGCGGTGCGCGCCAGCACCGGCACCAGCGCCGCCCCGGTATGGCTGCCCGGCGTGCGCGCCAGGACGTCCGGCGGTGCCGCCGCGACGATGGTGCCGCCGCCGTCGCCGCCTTCCGGACCGAGGTCGATGACCCAGTCGGCTTCGGCGATCACGTCGAGGTCGTGCTCGATCACCACCACGCTGTGGCCGCCGTCGACCAGCCGGTGCAGCACGCGGATCAGCTTGGCGACGTCCGCCATATGCAGGCCCACGGTCGGCTCGTCCAGCACGTACAGCGTATGCGGCGGCTTCTGGCCGCGGCGCGTGATGTCGTCGCGCACCTTGGCCAGTTCGGTGACCAGCTTGATCCGCTGTGCCTCGCCGCCCGACAGCGTCGGCGACGGCTGGCCCAGCGTCAGGTAGCCGAGTCCCACGTCCTTGAGCAGCTGCAGCGGATGCGCGATGTTCGACTGCGCGGCAAAGAACTCCACCGCCTCGTCGATCTCCATCGTCAGCACCTCGCCGATATTGCGGCCGCGCCAGGACACCGCCAGCGTCTCCGCGTTGAAGCGCTGGCCGTGGCAGACGTCGCACAGCACCTTGACGTCCGGCAGGAAACTCATGCCGATGGTGCGCACGCCCTGGCCCTCGCAGGCCGGGCAGCGGCCGTCGCCGGTGTTGAACGAGAAGCGCGACGCGGTATAGCCCCGCGCGCGCGCCTCCAGCGTATCGGCGAAGAGCCGCCGGATCGCGTCCCAGACGCCGATGTAGGTGGCCGGGCACGAGCGCGGCGTCTTGCCGATCGGGGTCTGGTCGACCTCGAGCACGCGGTCGATCGCCTCCCAGCCGGTCACCGACTCGCAGCCCTGCCAGACATGCTGGACGTCGAGCTTCCTCACGCCCTTGCTGGCGCCCGCGGTGCCCGCCGCGGTCTCGCTTGCCTGCGCCGACTTGCGCGCGCGGCGCGTGGCCGGCGACGACAGCACCGAGCGGCCGACCGCATCGAGCAGATTGGTCATCAGCACATCGCGCGCCAGCGTGGACTTGCCGGAGCCGCTGACGCCGGTGATCGCGACCAGCCGCGACAGCGGCAGGCTGGCGGTGACGTTGCGCAGGTTGTGCAGCGTGGCGCCGTGCACGGTCAGCCAGCGTTCGGGCACCGCCGTGTCCGCAGTGCCCGCCTTGCCTCGCGTTGCCGCCGCCGACACGGGCCGGCGCGCCTGCAGCGGATGGACGATCGGCCGGGCCAGGAACTGCCCGGTCAGCGACGACGGCTGCGCCGCCAGATCGGCGACGCCGCCCTGCGCGACCACATGGCCGCCGCGCTTGCCGGCGCCGGGGCCGATGTCGATGATGTGGTCGGCGCGGCGGATGGTGTCCTCGTCGTGCTCGACCACCACCAGCGTGTTGCCCTTGTCGCCGAGCTTGCGCAGCGCGTCGAGCAGGATGCGGTTGTCGCGCGGATGCAGGCCGATGGTCGGTTCGTCCAGCACATAGCAGACGCCCTGCAGATTGCTGCCGAGCTGCGCCGCCAGCCGGATCCGCTGCGCCTCGCCGCCCGACAGGCTGGGCGCGGCGCGGTCCAGGCTCAGGTAGCCCAGGCCGACCTCCTCGAGGAATTCGAGCCGGCTGCGGATCTCGCTGACCACGTCGCGCGCGATCTCGGCGTCGCGGCCGCCCAGCGTCAGCTGCTCGATCCACGCGCGGGTCTGCGACACGGTCCACTGCGCGATGTCGACGATCGAGCGGCCGGCGAAGCTGACCGCGCGCGCGGCCGCGTTCAGCCGCGTGCCGTGGCACGAGGGGCAGGCCGCATGGCCGACGCCTTCGGGCTCGAGCTCCTCCGACGGCAGCGTCTGCTCGCGGCCGCGTTCGTCGCCGCCGATCACGCTGTCGTCATAGGCGGCGCGCTGCTCGCCCGTCAGCGCCAGGCCGGTGCCGACGCAGCTCTCGCACCAGCCATGCTTGCTGTTGTACGAGAACATGCGCGGGTCCAGCTCGGGATAGCTGGTGCCGCATTGCGGGCAGGCGCGCTTGGTCGAGAAGACCTTGGTCTGGCCGACGCCATCGCCGTTGTGGCCGTTGCCGAACGCTTCGCGCAGGCCGTCCAGCGGCGCCAGCAGATGCATCACGCCCTTGCCGTGCTCGAGCGCCTGCTCCAGCAGCGCGCGCAGCGCCGCCTCGTTGTCGGGAGAGACCACCACGTCGCCGACCGGCAGCTCGATCGTGTGTTCGCGGAAGCGGTCCAGCCGCGGCCACGGATCGACCGGCAGGAAGGCGCCGTCGACGCGCAGGTGCGTATGGCCGCGCGCCTTGGCCCATTTGGCGAGATCGGTATAGACGCCCTTGCGGTTGACCACCAGCGGCGCCAGCAGGCCGACGTGCTGGCCGCGGTATTCGCGCAGCAGCTGCGCGACGATCGATTCGGGGCTCTGCGCGCTGACCGGCGTGCCGTCGTGCACGCAGTGCTGCAAGCCGAGCTTCACGTACAGCAGCCGCAGGAAGTGCCAGACCTCGGAGGTGGTCGCCACCGTGCTCTTGCGGCCGCCGCGCGACAGGCGCTGCTCGATCGCCACGGTCGGCGGAATGCCGAACACCGCGTCGACCTCGGGCCGGCCCGCGGGCTGCACGATCGAGCGCGCGTAGGCGTTCAGCGATTCGAGATAGCGCCGCTGGCCCTCGTGGAACAGGATGTCGAAGGCCAGCGTCGACTTGCCCGAGCCCGACACGCCGGTCACCACGTTGAACTTGTTGTGCGGGATATCGACGTTCAGCGACTTCAGGTTGTGCTCGTGCGCGTTGACGATGCGCACCACGTTCTCGCCCTGGATTTCGGCCAGCGCGCGCCGCGCGCGGCGGGCCGCCGGCGAGCCGTGCGCCGACTGCAGCCGCAGCGCGTCGTGCTCGGCCTGCGCGTCGCTGCGCCCGATCTGGTTCTCGTACTGCAGCAGCGCCGCGCCGGTATGCGAAGCCGCGCACCGCTTGACGTCGTCCGGCGTGCCCGCGCAGACGAGCTGGCCGCCGGCGTCGCCGCCTTCGGGGCCGAGATCGATCAGCCAGTCGGCGGCGCGGATCACGTCGAGGTTGTGCTCGATCACGATCAGCGAATGGCCGCCGTCCAGCAGCTTGCCGAAGGCGCGCATCAGCTTGGCGATGTCGTCGAAGTGCAGGCCGGTGGTCGGCTCGTCGAACATGAAGAGCCGCCCTTCGCTGGCGTCCGGCGCGACCCGCTTGCGCGCGGCCTGCGCGGTCTCGGCCAGGAAGCCGGCCAGCTTCAGGCGCTGCGCCTCGCCGCCCGACAGTGTCGGCACCGGCTGGCCCAGCTTCACGTATTCGAGGCCGACGTCGACGATCGGCTGCAGCACGCGCAGCACCTCGGCGTCGGCGGCGAACAGCGCCACCGCCTCGCTGACGGTCAGCTCCAGCACGTCGGCGATGCCCAGCGCGCGGCCGCCGCGCTCGATCCTGACCTCGAGGATTTCGGCGCGATAGCGCGTGCCGTCGCAGTCCGGGCAGCGCAGGTAGACGTCGGACAGGAACTGCATCTCGACGTGCTCGAAGCCCGAGCCGCCGCAGGTCGGGCAGCGTCCGTCGCCCGAGTTGAAGCTGAAGGTGCCGGCGGTATAGCCGCGCTGCCTGGCCAGCGGTGCCTTGGCGAACAGCTTGCGGATCTCGTCGAAGGCGCCCACATAGCTGGCCGGATTGGAGCGCGCGGTCTTGCCGATCGGCGACTGGTCGACGAACACCGCATCGCCGATCTGCTCGGCGCCGACCAGTGCGCGATGCGCGCCGGGGCTTTCGGTGGCGCGGCCGAAATGGCGGGCCAGCGCGGGGTGCAGCACGTCCTGGATCAGCGTCGACTTGCCCGAGCCCGACACGCCGGTCACGCAGACCAGGCGCTGCAGCGGGATCGACACGGTGACGTCCTGCAGGTTGTGCTCGCTGGCGCCTTCGAGCACCAGCCGCGGCGTGGTGTCGTCGACCGGCCGGCGGACCCAGTCCGACGCATCGGCGACGCGGCGCTGGCCGCTCAGGTACTGGCCGGTCAGCGTGCCGGCGTGGCGGATCTCGGCCGGCGTGCCGTCGTAGACGATCTCGCCGCCGCGCTCGCCGGGGCCCGGGCCCATGTCGATCAGGCGGTCGGCGGCCAGCATCACCGACGGATCGTGCTCGACCACCACCAGCGTGTTGCCGGCATCGCGCAGCCGCCGCATCGCCTCGACGATCCGGTTCAGGTCGCGCGGATGCAGGCCGATGCTGGGCTCGTCCAGCACGAACAGCGTGTTGACCAGCGAGGTGCCGAGCGCGGTGGTCAGGTTGATCCGCTGCACCTCGCCGCCGGACAGCGTGCGGCTCTGGCGGTCCAGCGTCAGGTAGCCGATGCCGACGTCGCACAGGTACTTCAGGCGCGTGCGGACTTCGGTCAGCAGCAGCTTCAGCGCGTCGTCGAGCAGCGCGCTCGGCAGCGTCAGCGTGTCGAAGAAGCGGCGGATGCGCTCGATCGGCAGCAGCATCAGGTCGTGCACGGTCAGGCCGGGCAGCGCCTCGAGCTGGTCGCGCCGCCAGGCCACGCCACGCGGCATCACGCGGCGGGCGGGATCGAGCACGGCATCGGCGTTCTCGCGCGAGCCCAGGCGCCACAGCATCGCCTCGGTCTTCAGGCGTGCGCCGCCGCAGGTCTCGCACAGCGTGTAGCTGCGGTACTTCGACAGCAGCACGCGGATATGCATCTTGTAGGCCTTCGACTCCAGATAGTCGAAGAAGCGGCGCACGCCGTACCACTGGCTGTTCCACTTGCCGTTCCAGGCGGGATCGCCGTCGATGACCCAGTCGCGCTGCGCCTGTGTCAGTTCGGCCCACGGCGTGTCGCGCGGAATGCCGGCGCGCGCGGCGTAGCGCATCAGGTCGTCCTGGCACTCCTTCCATGCCGGCGTCTGCATCGGCTTGATCGCGCCCTCGCGCAGCGTCTTGCGCCCGTCGGGAATCACCAGGCCGAGGTCGACGCCGATCACGCGGCCGAAGCCGCGGCAGGCCTCGCAGGCGCCGTAGGCCGAGTTGAACGAGAACAGCGCCGGCTGCGGGTCTGCATAGCGCAGGTCGCTTTCAGGACAGTGCAGGCCGGTGGAGAAGCGCCAGATGGTGGCTTCGGCGTCGGCGGCTTCCCCGGAAGCCGCTTCGCCCTCCGGCAGCACGTAGATATTGACCCTTCCGGCGCCGCGCTTGAGCGAGGACTCGATCGCCTCGACCACGCGCGCCTTGTCGGCGCGCTGCAGGCGGAAGCGGTCGGCCACCACGTCGAGCATCTTGCGCGGGCCTGTCGGCGAGTTCACCACGCGCTGCGCCTGCACGCGGGTGTAGCCGCTGACCGACAGCCATTGCGCGATCTCTTCCTCGGTCGCGGACTCCGGCAGCTCGACGGGGAAGGTCACCGCCAGGCGCGGATCGCCGTCGCGGGTGCGTTCGAGCAGCTCGGCGTAGATCGTCTCGGGGGTGTCGTGGCGCACCGGCAGCGCGGTCTCGCGGTCGAACAGCTGGGCCGAGCGCGCGAACAGCAGCTTCAGGTGGTCGTTCAGCTCGGTCATGGTGCCGACCGTCGAGCGCGAGCTGCGCACCGGATTGGTCTGGTCGATCGCGATCGCCGGCGGCACGCCCTCGACGCGCTCGACCTGCGGGCGGTCCATGCGATCGAGGAACTGGCGGGCGTAGGCGCTGAAGGTCTCGACATAGCGCCGCTGCCCTTCGGCATAGAGGGTGTCGAAGACCAGGCTGGATTTGCCGGAGCCGGACGGACCCGTGACCACCGTCATTTCGCCGGTGCGCAGGTCCAGATCGACTTGCTTGAGATTGTGCTGACGCGCGCCGCGGATGCGGATGACGCCGGAAGACATGGGGGAATCCTTTCGATGGCCGCACCGCGCCCAAGGCCGGGGGCGGTGGAAAGTCGGGCGTAAACTTTAGCAAAAGTCCCGCGGACGCGTCCGAATGCCACCCGGACGCCGCCTGGCGGCCCGCCGATGGCCGCCGGACGCGGGATGCCGCACCGACTGCCGCCGATTCTCCCGGCGCGCTCCTTTGCACAGATTCCGGGTGTTTTCAATAGATTCCGCCAGCCGGCACCCATAGCATGGCGGCGCCGGCGGTGGGCGCGTCCGGTCGAGCGGCATACCGCTCCGGCTGCCGGAATCGCCGCCGGCAGTCTCCGCAGTCCCCCGGCCGCCGCTGGCAACGACAAGCCGCCACCGGCGGCCGCCGGCAGCTACCCGCCTTCACAGGCAGCCGCCTGCTCCCACCAGCAAGCCCACCGCCGTCCTTACGCCGCCAGCCCGCCATCCCGGCGCTCGGCTGGCAACCGGCGCCGCCACCTTCCGCGGCGTCCATCCCCAACGCCAGGAGTACACGCACATGGTGCTAACAACCAGGAGTCTCGTCGACGCCAAACCTGCCGGTGCGGCGGGCGGCGCACCCACCGTGGAAGGGGCGGAGGTCGCCGCCCTGCATGCCGCCCTGCATGCCGCCATCACGCGCGGCGACGCCGCGGCGATCGACACGCTCGCCGCCGGCCAGCCCGCGCTGCTGCGGGTGCCGGACCGCGATGGCAATACCGCGCTGCACCTGGCGATGCTCGCCGGCGGCGATCTGAAGACCGTCGAACGTCTGCTGCAGCATGGCGCCGATCCGGCGCTGACCAACGTCAATGGCGATACCGCGCTGCATCTGGCTTTCCAGATCCGGCCGCCCGCGCCGCAGCTGGTACGCGCGCTGCTGCGCCAGCTGGAGTACCAGGGCACCCATGCCGCGAAGCTGGCGCTGTCGGCCCGCAATGGCGACCATCAGCCGCCGGTGGCGCTGGCGGCCGACACGCTGGCAGACGACGGCGCGCTGTCGGCCACCATCGGCGAACTGGTCTCGGACTATCTCGGCTGGCTCGCACGCAGCGGTACCGGTGAACTGGCCCACGCCGCCGGCAGCGGCGACGTGGCGCAACTGGCGCCG
>NZ_JCBAJO010000102.1:0-16074 GCF_059772245.1 Cupriavidus sp. R6-3 | reverse complement strand
GGCCGCGCAGGCCCTGCTGTCGGGCGAGCGCCGTGCCGTCTTCCTCGGCAACGAGGCGGTTCGCCATCCGCAATTCGCCGCGCTGCACGCGCTGGCGCAGTGGATCGCGGACAACACCGGCGCCACGCTGGGCTTCCTGACCGAAGCGGCCAACACCGTCGGCGCGCATCTGGTCGGCGCGCTGCCGCGCCAGGGCGGGGCCGATGCCCGCGCCATGCTGGAGTCGCCGCGCAAGGCCTATGTGGTGCTGAACGCCGAACCCGAGTTCGACACCGCCGACCCGCAACGCGCGCTGGCCGCGCTGAGCCAGGCCGGCACCGTGATCGTGCTGTCGCCGTTCCGCTCCGACGCCGCGCTGCAATACGCCGACGTGATCCTGCCGATCGCGCCGTTCAGCGAGACCTCGGGTACCTACGTGAACTGCGAAGGCGTGCCGCAAAGCTTCAACGGCGTGGTGCGTCCGCTGGGCGAGACCCGTCCGGCGTGGAAGGTGCTGCGCGTGCTGGGCAATCTGCTCGACGTGCCGGGCTTCGACTACGAGACCGCCGAGTCGGTCCGCGACGAAGCGCTGGCCGAAGCGATCGCTCCGCGCCTGAACAACCGCACGTCCGCCGCGATCCAGGTCGCCGCGCCGTCGGCCAACGGTGCCGTGCCGGCGATCGAGCGCGTCGCCGACGTGCCGATCTACCACTCGGACGCGATCGTGCGTCGTGCCGATTCGCTGCAGCTGACCGCTGCCGCGCGCCGCGCGATGCAGGTGGGCCTGTCGGCCGACCTGTTCGCCGCGCTCGGCGTGGCCGCCGGCGATCCGGTGCGCGTGACGCAAGGGCAGGGCAGCGTCGTGCTGCCGGCCGTGCTCGAGGAAGGTCTGCCCGCCAATACGGTGCGCGTGTCGGCGGCCACGCCGGCCGCCGTCGGCCTCGGGCCGATGTTCGGCACCGTGCTGGTGGAAAAGGCGGTGGAACTGGCCCCGGTGGCCGCGGCTTAAAGAAGCGAATACGACAGGCGAGAGAGAAAGATGATCGATTGGATTACCTCGCAGGGACAGGCCGTCTTCGGTGGCGCATGGACGCCGCTGTGGATCCTGATTCGCGCCGTGGTCATCGTGGTGCCGCTGCTGCTGTGCGTGGCCTACCTGATCCTGTGGGAGCGCAAGCTGATCGGCTGGATGCACGTGCGGATCGGGCCGAACCGGGTCGGCCCGCTGGGCCTGCTGCAGCCGATCGCCGACGTGCTGAAGCTGCTGCTCAAGGAAGTGATGACGCCCTCGCAGGTCAGCAAGGGCCTGTACCTGATCGCGCCGCTGATGGTGCTGATGCCGGCCGTGGCGATCTGGGCGGTGATCCCGTTCCAGGCCGAGGTGGTGATGGCCGACGTCAACGCCGGCCTGCTGTATGTGATGGCGATCAGCTCGGTCGGCGTCTACGGCGTGATCCTGGCGGGCTGGGCCTCGAACTCGAAGTACGCCTTCATCGGCGCGATGCGTGCCGCCGCGCAGATGGTGTCGTACGAAATCGCGATGGGCTTCGCGCTGGTCACGGTGCTGATGGTGTCGGGCAGCCTGAACCTGTCGGCGATCGTCAACGGCCAGAACACCGGCTACTTCGCCAACATGGGCCTGAACGTGCTGTCGTGGAACTGGCTGCCGCTGCTGCCGATGTTCGGCGTCTACTTCATCTCGGGCGTGGCCGAAACCAACCGCCACCCGTTCGACGTGGTGGAAGGCGAATCGGAAATCGTGGCGGGCCACATGATCGAGTACTCGGGCATGGGCTTCGCGCTGTTCTTCCTGGCCGAATACATCAACATGATCATCATCTCGACGATGACCGCGCTGATGTTCCTCGGCGGCTGGGCGCCCCCGGTCGACAGCGTGGTCACCAACGCGATCCCGGGCTTCTTCTGGCTGCTGATCAAGGTGTTCCTGCTGCTGTCGGTGTTCATCTGGATCCGCGCCTCGTTCCCGCGCTACCGCTACGACCAGATCATGCGCCTGGGCTGGAAGGTCTTCATTCCGCTGACCGTCGCATGGCTGATCATCGTGGCGATCTGGATCAAGTCGCCCTGGAACATCTGGCACTGAAATCGCCGCCGATCCCGGCCACGAAGCTGGCCGGGACGGGCCAAACCGGGCCGCGGCGCACGCGCCGCGCCCGGTGGAATTACTAGGAAGCAATCGTCATGCTGCTCGCCATCAAGGACTTCTTCAACAGCCTGCTCCTGAAGGAACTCTTCAAGGGCATGGCCTTGACCGGCCGCTATCTCTTCGCTCGCAAGATCACGGTGCAGTTCCCCGAGGAGAAGACGCCGATCTCGCCGCGCTTCCGCGGCCTGCACGCGCTGCGCCGCTATCCGAACGGCGAGGAGCGCTGCATCGCCTGCAAGCTGTGCGAAGCGGTCTGCCCGGCGCTGGCCATCACGATCGAGTCGGACGTGCGCGCCGACGGCACCCGCCGTACCACGCGCTACGACATCGATCTGACCAAATGCATTTTCTGCGGCTTCTGCGAGGAAGCCTGCCCGGTCGACGCCATCGTCGAAACCCAGATTCTCGAGTACCACGGCGAGAAGCGCGGCGACCTGTATTTCACCAAGGACATGCTGCTCGCGGTGGGCGACCGCTACGAGCCGCAGATCGCGGCGGCCAAGGCGGCGGACGCGAAGTACCGCTGATCGCGCCGGGCGCGCGCATCGGGCCGCAAGGCTTCATATTGAATCGGGCCCCGCGAGGGGCAACTAGAAGGATGCCGCAAGGGCAGGCCGCCGGGGGTGGCCTGTGCCGTGCGGCACGACGAGAACCATGGAATTCACGACCACCATCTTCTACGTCTTCGCAGTGGTGCTGGTGCTCTCCGCACTGAAAGTCATCACCGCCAAGAACCCGGTGCACTCGGCGCTGTACCTCGTGCTGTCGTTCTTCACGGCAGCCGCGCTGTGGATGCTGCTGCAGGCCGAATTCCTCGCCATCCTGCTGGTGCTGGTCTACGTCGGCGCCGTGATGGTGCTGTTCCTGTTCGTCGTGATGATGATCGATATCGATATCGAGCACCTGCGGCGCGACTTCTGGACCTATGTGCCGCTGGCCTCGGTGGTGGGCGCGCTGATCATCGCGGAAATGGCGATCGTGCTGGTGCGCAACTTCATCGGCACCACGCAGCCGCTCAAGCCGATGCCGCAGGGCTCCGACTACTCGAACACCGGCGCGCTCGGCCAGGTCATCTACACCGACTACATCTACGCCTTCGAGGTGGCCGGCATCATCCTGCTGGTGGCCATCATCGCCGCGGTCGCGCTGACGCTGCGCCGCCGCAAGGACACCAAGGCGCAGGACGTGTCCGAACAGCTGCGCACCCGCCGCGCCGACCGCGTGCGGCTGGTCTCGATGCCGGCACAGACCGCGCAAGCCGCCGGCGAGCAAGCCGACGCCGCCAACAAGAACTGAAGATCGGGGAACGACGTGCTCTCTCTCGCCCATTTCCTGGTGCTCGGTGCGATCCTGTTTGCGATCAGCATCGTCGGCATCTTCCTGAACCGCAAGAACGTGATCGTGCTGCTGATGGCGATCGAGCTGATGCTGCTGGCGGTCAATATGAACTTCGTCGCCTTTTCGCACTATCTGGGCGATCTGGCCGGCCAAGTCTTCGTTTTCTTCATCCTGACGGTGGCCGCCGCCGAGTCGGCGATCGGTCTGGCAATCCTGGTCGTGCTGTTCCGCAATCTGGACACGATCAACGTCGACGACCTGGATGCGCTCAAGGGCTGATGCCCGCGAGCCGATCCTGTCGAAACACGTCACCCAACCGACCGCACCCGACCGCACACCAACAAGCGTCCTATGGCAACCACGCTCAACCCCAACCTGCTGCTCGCGATTCCGCTGGCGCCGCTCGCCGGCGCGGCCATCGCGGGATTGTTCGGCACCAAGTTCTTCGGATCGTTCTCGTCGGAGACGCGCGCCGGCCGCGCCATCGCCCACACCGTGACCATTCTCGGCGTGGCGATCGCCTGCCTGCTGTCGCTGCTCGTGCTGCGCGACGTGATGGTGGATGGGGCCAGCTTCAACGCCACCGTCTATGAGTGGATGGTGCTGCCGTTCAACGGCCATCCGCTGAAGATGGAGGTCGGCTTCCTGGTCGACTCGCTGACCGCAATGATGATGGTGGTGGTGACCTTCGTCTCGCTGATGGTGCACATCTACACCGTCGGCTACATGCAGGGCGACCCCGGCTACAACCGTTTCTTCGCCTACATCTCGCTGTTCACCTTCTCGATGCTGATGCTGGTGATGAGCAACAACTTCCTGCAGCTGTTCTTCGGCTGGGAAGCGGTGGGCCTCGTCTCGTATCTGCTGATCGGCTTCTGGTACACCCGTCCGACCGCGATCTTCGCCAACCTGAAGGCCTTCCTGGTCAACCGCGTCGGCGACTTCGGCTTCATCCTGGGCATCGGCCTGCTGCTGGCCTACAGCGGCAGCCTGAACTACACCGACGTGTTCGCCGCGCGCGACCAGCTGGCGACCGTGACCTTCCCGGGCACCGACTGGATGATGCTGACGGTGGCCTGCATCTGCCTGTTCATCGGCGCGATGGGCAAGTCGGCGCAGTTCCCGCTGCACGTGTGGCTGCCGGACTCGATGGAAGGCCCGACCCCGATCTCGGCGCTGATCCACGCGGCCACCATGGTGACCGCGGGCATCTTCATGGTCAGCCGCATGTCGCCGCTGTTCGAGCTGTCCGACGCCGCGCTGTCCTTCGTGCTGGTGATCGGCGCGATCACCGCGCTGTTCATGGGTTTCCTGGGCATCATCCAGAACGACATCAAGCGCGTGGTCGCGTACTCGACGCTGTCGCAGCTGGGCTACATGACGGTCGCGCTGGGCGCCTCGGCCTACCAGGTCGCGGTGTTCCACCTGATGACCCACGCCTTCTTCAAGGCGCTGCTGTTCCTGGCCGCGGGCTCGGTGATCATCGGCATGCACCATGACCAGGACATCCGCAACATGGGCGGCCTGCGCAAGTACATGCCGATCACCTGGATCACCTCGCTGGTCGGTTCGCTGGCGCTGATCGGCACGCCGTTCTTCTCGGGCTTCTACTCGAAGGACTCGATCATCGAGGCCGTGGCCGAGTCGCACATCGCCGGTTCGGGCTTCGCCTACTTCGCCGTGATGGCGGGCGTGTTTGTCACCGCGTTCTACTCGTTCCGGATGTACTTCCTGGTATTCCACGGCGAGGAGCGCTTCGGCAAGCCGCACCTGCACCACGACCACGCCGAGGAAGAGGAAGAGGCGCATGGCGACGATCATCACCACGGCCTGGCGCCGGGCGAGAAGCCGCACGAGTCGCCGTGGGTCGTGACGCTGCCGCTGGTGCTGCTGGCGATCCCGTCGGTGGTGATCGGTGCGATCGCGATCGAGCCGATGCTGTTCGGCGACTTCTTCAAGAACGGCGTGGCCTTCCAGAACGTGATCTTCGTCGGCGAGAACCATCACGCGATGCGCGAGCTGGGCGAGATGTTCCACGGCTGGGTCGCGATGGGCATCCACTCGCTGCAGACCCCGGTGCTGTGGCTCGCGCTGGCCGGCGTGGTGCTGTCGTGGTTCTTCTACATGAAGCGCCCCGACATCCCGGCGGCCATCCAGCAGCGCTTCAGCGGCGTGTACAAATTGCTCGACAACAAGTACTACATGGACGCCATCAACGAGGCGGTGTTCGCCCGCGGCGCGCGCCTGCTCGGCACGGGCCTGTGGAAGGGCGGCGACCAGGGCCTGATCGACGGCCTGCTGGTCAACGGCGCCGCGCGCGTGGTCGGCTGGGTCGCCTCGGTCAGCCGCTACGTGCAGTCCGGCTATATCTATCACTACGCATTCGCGATGATCCTGGGCATGCTGGTGCTGCTGTCGATCACGATCTTCGGCTCGGCTAGCGCGGTGGGCGCCAAGTAAGGAATACAACGAAAATGGTTCTCTCTTTCGCTATCTGGCTGCCTGTCTTTTTCGGCTTGCTGGTGCTGGCTTTCGGCTCGGATCGCAGCCCGGGCTTCGTCCGCTGGACCGCGTTGTTCGGCTCGATCGTCAGCTTCCTGGTCACGCTGCCGCTGATTCTGAACTTCGACCGCGGCACCGCGCAGATGCAGTTCGTCGAGAAGTATTCGTGGATCGAGCGCTTCAACATCAACTACCACCTCGGCGTCGACGGCATCTCGATGTGGTTCGTGGTGCTGACCGCCTTCATCACGGTGATCGTCGTGATCGCCGGCTGGGAAGTCATCACCGAGCGCGTGGCGGCCTACATGGCCTCGTTCCTGATCCTGTCGGGCATCATGGTCGGCGTGTTCGCCTCGCTCGACGGCATGCTGTTCTACGTGTTCTTCGAGGCCACGCTGATCCCGATGTACATCATCATCGGCGTCTGGGGCGGTCCCAACCGGGTCTACGCGGCCTTCAAGTTCTTCCTCTACACGCTGCTCGGCTCGCTGCTGACGCTGATCGCGCTGCTGTACCTGTACAACAAGACCGGCAGCTTCGAGATCCTGCAATGGCATCAGGCCAGGCTGTCGATGAACGAGCAGGTGCTGCTGTTCCTGGCGTTCTTCCTGGCCTTCGCGGTCAAGGTGCCGATGTGGCCGGTCCACACCTGGCTGCCCGACGCCCACGTCGAGGCGCCCACCGGCGGCTCCGTGGTGCTGGCCGCGATCATGCTGAAGCTGGGCGCCTACGGCTTCCTGCGCTTCTCGCTGCCGATCGCGCCGGACGCCAGCCACAGCCTGGCCGCGTTCATCATCGCGATCTCGCTGGTGGCCGTGATCTACATCGGCCTGGTGGCGATGGTGCAGGCCGACATGAAGAAGCTGGTCGCGTACTCGTCGATCGCCCACATGGGCTTCGTCACGCTGGGCTTCTTCATCTTCAGCGAGATCGGCATCGAGGGCGGCATCGTGCAGATGATCTCGCACGGCTTCATCTCGGGCGCGATGTTCCTTTGCATCGGCGTGCTCTATGACCGCGTGCACTCGCGCCAGATCGCCGACTACGGCGGCGTGGTCAACACGATGCCGAAGTTCGCGGCCTTCGCGGTGTTCTTCGCGATGGCCAACAGCGGCCTGCCGGCCACCTCGGGCTTCGTCGGCGAGTGGATGGTGATCCTGGGCGGCGTCCAGTACAACTTCTGGATCGGCCTGGCGGCGGCCACCTCGCTGATCCTCGGCGCGGCCTATTCGCTGTGGATGGTCAAGCGCGTGGTGTTCGGCGATATCAAGCACCAGCACGTCGCCGAGCTGGTCGACCTGAACAAGCGCGAGTTCGTCATGCTGGGCCTGCTGGCCGCGATGACGCTGTACATGGGCCTGCATCCGAAACCCTTTACCGATGTGATGCACGCATCGGTGGTCAACCTGCTGTCGCACGTGGCGCAGTCCAAGCTGTAAGCAGGGAGAGAACGAATCATGGAATCGACCACGACTTGGGCGCCCGTCGCCCCGATCATCTTCCTGGCGATCGCCATCGCGGCGGTCAACTGGATCGACCTCGCGCGCGGCAAGAACCGCCCGAGCGTCGCCTATCCGCTGTCGCTGCTGATCACGCTGGTACTGACCGTCTGGTTCGGCCTGAACGCCGCCAACGGCGAGACCCACTACGCCTTCTCGAACCTGGCCGTGATCGACCCGATGGCGAACGTGCTGGCCTCGTTCTCGGCGCTGGCGCTGTTCGTGACGCTGGTCTACACCCGCCGCTACCTCGGCGACCGTGACCTGTACGCCGGCGAGTTCTACATGCTGGCGCTGTTCACGCTGGGCGGCCAGATCGTGATGATCACCGGCAACAACTTCCTGACGCTGTACCTCGGCGTGGAACTGCTGTCGCTGTCGTCGTACGCGCTGGTCGCGCTGCGCCGCGATTCGCGCGTGACGTCCGAATCGGCGATGAAGTACTTCGTGCTGGGCGCGCTGGCCTCGGGCTTCCTGCTGTACGGCATGTCGATGATGTACGGTGCCACCGGTTCGCTGAACCTGGGCGAAGTGTTCCGCGTGGTCGAATCCGGCCGCGTCAACACGACGATGCTGGCCTTCGGCGTGGTGTTCCTGGTCGCCGGCCTGGCCTTCAAGCTGGGCGCCGCGCCGTTCCACATGTGGATTCCGGACATCTACCAGGGCTCGCCGACCGCGGTGACGCTGCTGATCGCCGGTGCGCCGAAGCTGGCCGCCTTCGCGATGACGCTGCGTATCCTGGTCGAAGGCCTGCTGCCGCTGGCGGTGGACTGGCAGGTCATGCTGTCGGTGCTGGCGGTGGTGTCGCTCGCGATCGGCAACCTGACCGCGATCGTGCAGAGCAACCTGAAGCGGATGCTGGCGTATTCGACGATCTCGCACATGGGCTTCCTGCTGCTGGGCATGCTGTCGGGCGTGGCCGGCGGCCAGACCGACGGCGCCGCCAGCGCGTACGGCTCGGCGATGTTCTACGCGGTCACCTACGTGCTGACCACGCTGGGCACCTTCGGCATCATCCTGCTGCGCACCAACAAGGGCTTCGAGGCCGAGACGCTGGAAGACCTGAAGGGCATGTCGCGCAAGAACCCGTGGTTCGCGCTGCTGATGCTGGTGATGATGTTCTCGCTGGCCGGCATCCCGCCGACCGTGGGCTTCTACGCCAAGCTGGCCGTGCTCGAGGCGGTGGTCGCGGCGGGCATGTCGTGGCTGGCCGTGGTGGCGGTGCTGTTCTCGCTGATCGGTGCGTTCTACTACCTGCGCATCGTCAAGCTGATGTACTTCGACGTGCCGGCCGGCGAGGAAACGCTGGAAGCGTCCGGCGGCCTGCGTTCGCTGCTGAGCCTGAACGGCCTGGTGATCGTCGCGCTGGGCATCTTCCCGGCCGCGCTGATGAACCTGTGCTACCAGGTCGTGCGCACCACGCTGGGCGCCTGAGCGCCCGCCGACGCGCACACGAAGCGAATACCACCCAAACCGCAATGAGCGCATCCGCGGGCGGCTGGTTTGTCATCCTGCTGGCATTGGCCTGTGCCAATCTGCCGTTCGTCAACCAGCGCCTGTTTGCGGTCATTCCGCTCGGCAAGCCGCGCAAGCCGTTCTGGGTGCGGCTCGCCGAGCTGATCGTCTACTATCTGCTGGTCGGCGCGGTCGGGTTCGCGGTCGAGGCCGGCCTGGGCAACCGCTTTGCCCAGGGCTGGCAGTTCTACGCGATCACCGCCTGCCTGATGCTGGTGTTCGCCTTCCCCGGCTACACCTGGCAGTACCTGGTCAAACATCGCGCGAGCTGACGCCGAACCCGGCATGACCTTCGGCGGCCTCGCCATCCCGGAGGGTTCATGTCGTCATCCCACTCGAAAGCCGCCTCCCTGGTCTCTCCCGAAGCGCTCGACGCCGGCGGCGACGACCATCTGAAGGAAGTCCCCCTGGCGTCCGCGACGCTGCACCGGGGCAAGTTTCTGACGCTGAAGCAGGACATCGTGCGGCTGCCCGACGGCAAGCAGGCCGGCCGCGAGTATGTCGAGCACCCGGGCGCGGTGATGATGATCCCGCTGTTCGACGACGGCACCGTGCTGGTGGAGCGCCAGTTCCGCTATGCGGTGCGCGAGGTCATGCTCGAATTCCCGGCCGGCAAGCTCGACCCCCAGGAAGGGGCGCAGCGCTGCGGCGAGCGCGAGCTGCGCGAGGAAACCGGCTACAGCGCCGCGCGCTGGGACTACCTGACCCGCATCCACCCGGTAATCTCGTACTCGACCGAGTTCATCGACCTGTTCCTGGCGCGCGAGCTGACCGCCGGCGAGGCGGCGCTGGACGACGGCGAATTCCTCGAAACGCTGATCGTGCCGGCCGGGCAGGTGATCGACTGGGTCCGCCAGGGCCGCATCACCGACGTCAAGACCATCATCGGCGCGTTCTGGCTGGAAAAGGTGCTGTCGGGCGCCTGGCAGCCGGGCGAGCAGAAGGTGCCGGGCTGAGCGCCGCCCACCTTTAAATTCGCCGAAGCGCTACCATCTTCCCGACAGGCCAGCCTCCGGGCTGGCACCGGTCAGGAAAAAATTAGAACGACCGTTCACAAATTTGCGATTCACGGCTAATATTGCTTTGACGGGCTGGAAACATCATGAAGGTGCTCGACCTGCGCTGTGCGCATGACCATCGGTTCGAAGGCTGGTTTGCTTCGGAGGAGGATGCGCAGTCGCAGATTTCGCGCGATCTCGTTCAGTGTCCTGTCTGCGGCGACCACGCGGTGACGCGGCTGCCGAGCGCCCCGCGCCTGAATCTGTCCGGCGCGGCCGAGCGAGCGCCGACGCCGCGGGCGCCGGCACCGCAGGCACAGGAGGCGGTCCCGCAGGCGGCGCAGGTTCTGCAATCGCTGTATCTGAAGGCGGTCAGGCAGGTGCTGGCGCAGACCGAGGACGTGGGGCCGCGCTTTGCCGAGGAGGCCAGGCGCATGCATTACGACGAGGCACCGGAACGCGGCATCCGCGGGACGGCGTCGCCGGAGGAAGTGCAGGCGCTCGCCGAAGAGGGCATTGAAACGTTTCCGCTCGTGGTGCCGGATGCGCTGAAGCAGACGGCTCACTGAATCGCGTCCCGTGCCCGCCTTCGCGCCGGTGCGAGGGCGCGTTGGCCAGAACAATTTGCCGGCCGCAGCCGGCATCACTGGAGACGGGCATGGATCTCAATTACACGGCGGCCGACAACGCCTTCCGCGAGGAAGTGCGCAGCTGGCTGGAAGCCAACCTGCCGGCGGACATTCGCGCCAAGATTCTGAATCACCGCCGGCCCAACCGCGACGATCTGGTGCGCTGGCACAAGATCCTGGCGGGCAAGGGCTGGTCGGCGCCGCACTGGCCGGTCGAGTTTGGCGGCACCGGCTGGAACGCGACCCAGCGCCATATCTGGGATGAGGAAAATGCCCGCGTCGGCGCGCCCGGCGTGCTGCCTTTCGGCGTGGCGATGGTCGCGCCGGTGATCATGAAGTACGGCAACGAGCAGCAGAAGTCGTACTACCTGCCGCGCATCCTGGACTGCACCGACTGGTGGTGTCAGGGCTATTCGGAGCCGGGCTCGGGCTCGGACCTGGCCTCGCTGAAGACCCGCGCCGAACTGACGCCGGACGGCAAGCACTACATCGTCAACGGCCAGAAGACCTGGACCACGCTCGGCCAGCACGCCGACATGATCTTCTGCCTGGTCCGCACCGACCCCGAGGCCAAGAAGCAGGAGGGCATCTCCTTCCTGCTGATCGACATGAAGACGCCGGGCATCACCGTGCGTCCGATCATCATGCTCGACGAGGACCACGAGGTGAACGAGGTCTTCTTCGACAACGTCAAGGTGCCGGTCGAGAACCGCGTCGGCGAAGAGAACAAGGGCTGGACCTACGCCAAGTACCTGCTCGGCCATGAGCGCACCGGCATCGCCCGCGTCGGCAATTCCAAGCGCGAGCTGGGCTTCCTGAAGCGCGTCGCGCGCCAGCAGCAGAAGAACGGCAAGCCGCTGCTGGAAGATCCGGTGTTCGGCGCCAAGGTCGCCGCGCTGGAGATCGAGCTGATGGCGCTGGAAATCACCGTGCTGCGCGTGGTCTCGAGCGAGAGCGCCGGCAAGGGCCCCGGCCCCGAGGCCTCGCTGCTGAAGATCAAGGGCACCGAGATCCAGCAGATGCTGACCGAGCTGATGGTCGAAGCCGTCGGCCCGTACGCGCAGCCGTTCGACCGCGACTACCTGGAGTGCGAGACCGAGCATGCCGTGACCGGCTACGACGATGCCGCGCCGCTGGCCGCGTACTACTTCAATTTCCGCAAGACCTCGATCTACGGCGGATCCAACGAAATCCAGAAGAACATCATCAGCCAGATGATCCTGGGGCTGTGAGGAGACAGGAACCATGAACTTCAATCTCAGCGACGAGCAGAAGCAACTGGCTGACGCGGTACGCCGCTTCATCGACAAGAGCTACGACTTCGAGTCCCGCAAGAAGGCCTACAAGAGCGAGACCGGCTACAGCGAAGCGGCCTGGAACGCGCTGGTCGAGCTCGGCCTGACCGCGCTGCCGGTGCCGGAGGCGCAGGGCGGCTTCAACGGTACCGCCATCGACATGATGGTGGTAATGCAGGAGCTGGGCCGCGGCCTGGTGGTCGAGCCGTATCTGGCGACGGTGACCGCGGCCTACGCGCTGAAGCAGGCCGGCGGCCAGGACGCCGTGCTCGAACAGGTTGCCGGCGGCGAGATCAAGCTGGCCACCGCGTTCAACGAGCGCGAGGCGCGCTACGCGCTGAACGACGTGCGCGTGACCGCCAGGGGCGGCAAGCTGAACGGCACCAAGGTCGTGGCGGTCCACGGCGGCCAGGCCGACAAGCTGGTGGTGTCCGCACGCACCGGCGGCGGCAATGCCGACCAGGACGGCATCTCGCTGTATCTGGTCGATGCCAGGGCCCCGGGCGTCACGATCCGCGACTACCGCACCATCGACAATCTGCACGCGGCCGATATCACCTTCCAGGACGCCGCCGGCGAACTGCTGGGCGCCGAAGGGCAGGGCTGGGCGCTGCTCGAGCAGACCGCCGACTACGCCGCGGTGCTGCTGTGCGCCGAGGCCGTGGGCGTGATGGACACGCTGACCGCCGCCACCATCGAGTACGCCAAGACGCGCCAGCAGTTCGGCGTGCCGATCGCGCGCTTCCAGGCGCTGCAGCATCGCATGGTCGAGATGTTCATCCATGCCGAGCAGTCGCGCTCGATCACGCTGCTGGCCGCGGCCCGCTTCGACGAGGCCAGCCCCGAGGAGCGCCGCCGCTATGTGTCGGCGGCCAAGGCCCGCGTCGGCCAGGCCGCGCGCACGGTCGGCCAGGAAGCGGTGCAGATCCACGGCGGCATGGGCGTGACCGACGAACTGCCGGCCGCGCACATGTTCAAGCGGCTGACGCTGATCAACACCACCTTCGGCGATGTCGACCATCATCTTGGCCGCTTCGCCAGCCTGCCGGAATTCCAGCAGGCGGCATGATGGCCAGCCGTTGAGGCAACACAGGCCGCGCTCGGGCGTCAACGTCCGGCGCGGCTTTTTGCTTTGGCGGAGCAGAACAACCCAGCAGACTGGAGACCCCATGTCCGACACCATGTACTTCGAAGACTTCGTCGTCGGCAGCCGGCGCGAGCTCGGTTCGCGGCTGATCACCGAGGACGAGATCGTCAGCTTCGCGACGCAATACGATCCGCAGCCCTTCCACGTCGACAAGGAGGCCGCCCAGCGCAGCATCTACGGCGGCCTGATCTCGAGCGGCTGGATGACCTGCGCGGTGATGATGCGCATGCTGGTCGACAACATGACGTCGAAGTCGGCCAGCATGGGCTCGCCTGGCGTCGACGAGATCCGCTGGCTCAAGCCGGTCTATGCCGGCGATACGCTGACGGTGTTCGTGTCGGTGCTGGACAAGCGGCCGTCGCAGTCCAAGCCCGATCGCGGCGTCGTGCACACGCAGTGGGAGGCGGTCAACCAGCGCGGCGAGCTGGTCTGCACCGTCAAGGGCATGGGCATGTACGGCCGCCGGCCGGCCTGAAGCCCCCATCGAACCGGGACCGTCGTTCCGGCCCGACATTGGACAAGGAGAGAAGATGCGCACCATCGCTTCGCTGGAAGAACTCGAGGGCCTGCAGGGGCAGGAGGTCGCCGTCAGCGACTGGACCGAGATCACGCAGCACCAGGTCAACCTGTTCGCCGAGGCGACCGGCGACCATCAGTGGATCCACGTCGATCCCGAACGCGCGCGGCGCGAATCACCGTTCGGCGCCCCGGTCGCGCACGGCTTCCTGACGCTGTCGCTGCTGCCCGCGCTGATGCAGAGCGCGATGCAGATGCCGGGCGTCAAGATCGGCGTCAACTACGGCCTGAACCGCGTGCGCTTCACCGCGCCGGTGCCGGTCGGCAGCCGGCTGCGCGCCCGCATCAAGCTGCTGAAGGTCGAGCGCATCGCGCCGCCGCCCAATGCCCCGGACCTGGTCGGCGCGCAATCGACCTGGGAGGTCACGATCGAACGCGAGGGCAGCGACCGTCCGGTCTGCGTCGCGGAATCGATCAGCCGCCGCTACTCCTGACGCACCGGTGCGGTGCGTCGCACCGCTTTGCATCATCGCACCATCGTGATGCAAGGCGCCGGCGCACCGCCACGGTGCCGTCATGCCAATGCAGTCTCCCGCGCGGCGCCAGGCCGCGTTCTTTTTTGTGGCACGCTAGTTGCAGAAGTGCTCCCGGGGTGCGTTCTTCCTCGAACACAAACAGAGCTAGGGAGCTGCAATGAAACGACGTGAGGTGTTGAAGCTGTCGGCGTTGGCCGCCGCGGCGATGATCGGTACCAGCCCGCTGGCGATCGCGCAATCGAAAGAGCCGATCAAGGTGGGCGTGCTGCATTCGCTGTCGGGCACGATGGCGATCTCGGAGACGTCGCTGAAGGACGTCGCGCTGATGGCCATCGACGAGATCAACAAGAGCGGCGGCGTGCTGGGCCGCAAGCTGGTGCCGGTGGTCGTCGATCCCGCGTCGAACTGGCCGCTGTTCGCCGAGAAGGCGCGCCAGCTGATCAGCAACGACAAGGTCGCGGTGACCTTCGGCTGCTGGACCTCGGTGTCGCGCAAGTCGGTGCTGCCGGTCTACGAGGAACTGAACGCGCTGCTGTTCTATCCGGTGCAGTACGAGGGCGAGGAGATGTCGAAGAACGTCTTCTACACCGGCGCCGCGCCGAATCAGCAGGCCATTCCCGCGGTCGAGTACCTGATGAGCAAGGAGGGCGGCGGCGCGAAGCGCTTCTTCCTGCTGGGCACCGACTACGTGTACCCGCGCACCACCAACAAGATCCTGCGCGCCTTCCTGAAGAGCAAGGGCGTGGCCGACAAGGACATCGAGGAGGTCTACACGCCGTTCGGCCACAGCGATTACCAGACCATCGTCGCCAACATCAAGAAGTTCTCGCAGGGCGGCCGCACCGCGGTGATCTCGACGATCAACGGCGATTCCAACGTGCCCTTCTACAAGGAACTGGGCAACGCGGGCCTGAAGGCCAAGGACGTGCCGGTGGTGGCGTTCTCGGTCGGCGAGGAAGAGCTGCGCGGCATCGACACCAAGCCGCTGGTCGGCCATCTGGCCGCGTGGAACTACTTCATGTCCGTCAAGAACCCGGAGAACGACGCCTTCAAGAAGCAATGGGCGGCCTGGGTCAAGGCGAACAACCTGCCGGGCGGCGACAAGCGCGTGACCAACGATCCGATGGAAGCGACCTACGTCGGCATCCACATGTGGGCGCAGGCGGTCAAGAAGGCCGGCACCACCGATCCGAACAAGGTCCGCGCCGCGATGATCGGCCAGACCTTCAAGGCGCCGAGCGGCTTCACGCTGACGATGGGCGAGAACCACCATCTGTACAAGCCGGTGATGATCGGCGAGGTCAAGGGCGACGGTCAGTTCTCGGTCGTGTGGAAGACGCCGAAGCCGCTGCGCGCGCAGCCGTGGAGCCCGTTCATCGCGGGCAACGAGGGCAAGCCGGACAAGGTGATGTAAGGGCTGTCGTCGAGGGGGAGCAAATCACCCCATCTCCCAGACCCTCTCCCACCGAGGGGAGAGGGGGAACACAGTCGGTTCTCGCATTCCGCAGAGGGAGAGGGCAGCGGCGCCCCTTGTTCCGCTGCGGTTCCGCTGCCGTTCGTTCGATGGCCATCGTCTTGATCCAACCACCACCCATCTCCATGTCCCGATCCATGCTGCCCCGCGCGCCCTGGTGGCGCGCCACGCTCGCCGTGCTGCTGCTGATGGCGGCGCCCGCGCTGTGGGCGGCCGCCGCGCTGACCCAGGCCGATCTGCAGCCCCTGGCCGAAGACGATTTCGATGCCAAGCGCGCCGCCATCGTCGCGCTGGCCAAGGCCGACCCCAAGCAGGCCGGACCGATCCTGCAGGCGCTGCAGGACGACACGCTGCAGTTCGCGCCGGGCGTCGGCATGGTGCGCGTGGAGGGCGAGCGCGCGATCGACGCCATCACCGGCAAGCCGGTCGAGGTCGATGCCGGCGCGCTGCAATCGCTGACGCTGAACAACAGCCTGCGC
>NZ_JCBAJO010000101.1:0-16275 GCF_059772245.1 Cupriavidus sp. R6-3 | reverse complement strand
GGTGCAGCCGCGCCTGCGCGTCGGCGACCTGCGCCTGGTAGCCGGAGAACTCCTGGCCCAGCGTCAGCGGCACGGCATCCTGCAGATGGGTGCGGCCGACCTTGACGATATCGGCGAAGGCCTCGACCTTGCTGCCCAGCGTCTTCTGCAGCGTCTCCAGCGCCGGCAGCAGCTGGCGCTGCACCGCACGCGCCGCGGCGATATGCATCGCGGTCGGGAAGCTGTCGTTCGACGACTGGCTCGCGTTGACGTGGTCGTTGGGATGAACGGGCCGCTTGCTGCCGACCTCGCCGCCGAGCAGCTGGATCGCACGGTTGGCGATCACCTCGTTCAGGTTCATGTTGGTCTGCGTGCCCGAGCCGGTCTGCCAGACCGACAGCGGAAACTCGTCGGGCCACTGGCCGGCGATGATCTCCTCCGCGGCCTGTTCGATCGCCTGCGCCAGCCCCGCGTCGAGCACGTTCAGCTCGCGGTTCGCGCGTGCCGCGCACAGCTTCAGGATCGCAAATGCCTCGATCAGCGCCGGCGGCATCTTCTCGTTGCCGATGCGGAAGTTCTGGCGCGAGCGCTCGGTCTGCGCGCCCCACAGGTGGTCGGCGGGGACGGGTACCTGGCCCAGGCTGTCCTGTTCGATGCGGGTCGCTGGGGGCTGCTGGTCTGACATGACTGGCTCCTGTGAACGAACGGTACGAATCGGTCTTCTAGGATACGCCGCCAATGCTCGGGTTGCCGCCGGTGCCGCCGGTGCCCGGATCCGCCCGTGGCGCCGACGCAGGGCGGCCCCGGCGGCGAAGGCGGCGAAGGCGGCCCTACGAGCGCGCCTCGCGCGACCGGTTCGCCAGCTCCGGCGGGCCGATCTCGAAGCGGCCGCGTCCGCCGTCCTTGGCGCGGTACAGCAGCGCATCGGCCTCCTTGGCCAGCTGCTGCCATGTGATCGGGGCACCCTGGTACAGCGCGATGCCGATGCTGACATTGACGTCGACGAAGGCGCCTTCGATGAAGAAGCGCCGGCCCACCGAATGCAGGATCGCCCCGGCCACGCGCACCGCGACATCGGGCCGGTCGATGTCCTCCATCACGATGGCGAACTCGTCCCCGCCCAGGCGCGCCACCGCGTCGCGCTCGCGCACGCAGCGCTGCACGCGCTTGGCGAAGCTCTGCAGCAGCTGGTCGCCGGCCGCGTGCCCATAGTGGTCGTTGACCGCCTTGAAGCGGTCCATGTCGAGGTAGAGGAGCGCCATCAAGCGCTCCTGCGAACGGCTGCGCGCCATCGCCTCCGCGAGCCGCGTCTCGAAGGCGCTGCGGTTCAGCAGCTGCGTCAGGTGGTCCAGGCGCGAGATCTGCGCCAGCCGCAGCGTCTCGAGCTTGCGCGCGGTGATGTCCTGCACGTGGACATGCACGCCCTCGACGCGGCTGCCGTCGGCACTCCACTCGGGCCGGAAATTGGTCTCGGTGCAGTGGTAGTCGGGGTCGTGGAATTCGGTCTCGAAGGTGACCGCGGTGCCGGCCAGCGCCTGCTGCAGATACGGCTGGATGCGCGCGTAGCGGGCCTCGCCCAGCAGCTCGCGCAGCGTCATGCCGCGCAGCTGATCGAGCGGAATGCCGAAGGTGCGCTCGTAGGCGAGGTTGTTGAAGACGTAGCGCTCTTCGGTGTCGATGAAGGCCAGCAGCGAGGGCAGCGTGTCGGTGACCGCGCGCAGGCGCGCCTCGCTGCGATGCAGCTGTTCGCGGCGCTCGCGCACGTCGCGCATCAGCCGGGCGAAGGCGCGCGCCAGCACGCCGATCTCGTCGTGGCGATCGGTCGACAGCCGCTCGAAGGCCGACAGGTCGCGCGCGCTGTCGCGCACCACGCGCCGCAACTGCGCCAGCGGCGCGAACATCCAGTGCACCGCGAACCAGTTCAGCATCGCCACCATGCCGACGGCCACCGCGGACCACAGCAGGAAGCGCTGCTGCATCGCGTGCAAGGGCTGGAAGGCTTCCTTGGCCGGCAGCACCGCGACCAGTTCCCAGCCGGTGGTGGCCATCAGATACCGTGCGATGACCGGCTCGCGCGGGGTCAGGAACTCGAACGTGGCCGGTTGCGCCTGCACCCCGCAGGTCTCGCCCTGGGCGCGCGCCGGTCGTCCCACCTGCTGCTGCAACCGGTGCTGCACGTAGACCGGTTGAGGCCCGGCCGAGACCAGGCAATAGAAGCCGGTGCTGCCGATCGGGCTGTGCGGCACCTCCACCAGGAAGTTGGAGCGCCCCAGGTCGATCCAGCCGCCTACCAGTCCGAGGAACGTCTTGTCGTCCGAGACGATCGGCACGGCCAGCAGCACGCCGACCGAACCATCGGCCCGCGCCCGGATCGGCGGGCTGATCACGGGCGCCAGCGTGCGTGCGGTCTCGCGAAAGTAGGTGCGGTCCGCGACCGATACCACGGTGCCGTCGCGGGCCAGCAGCATGCCCCTGGCGTCGACCACGACGGCGCTGTTGAAGGTGCCGGGAATCGGCAGCGCGCGGCTGAGCATCGCCTGCAACTGGGCGGGCGGCGCGTCCATCATGGTCTTGAATTGCGGGGCCAGGTGTTCGAGCAGGATCAGGCGATCGCTGACCGCCGTGTCCAGTTGCTCCGCGGTCAGCTTGACCACGGAATCCTGCTGCGCCTGCAGGGCGTCACGCAGATCGGCGTGGGCCGATTGCAGCGAGCCGACCACGATGGCGGCCCCAAGCACGGTCGACAGACCGGCGGTGACCAGCGCGATGCGGGTCGTCAACGACAGCGCGAAACGCGGACGACGTGTCTGTGCCGCGGGCGCTTGCGCGCGGCGATCGTCGTTCGGTGTGTCGGGCGGTCCTTTCTGCGGTGCGTTGGGCGAGGCGTCGAGCAAGGGGGACGGGTGCATGCGTGCCCGCAAGGGCGTTCCCCGGGGTCGGCGGGTTCCGTAGGCGTCACCGTATCACATCGAGCGGCATGGTGCGAGTAGCCGGGGCGGGCCTGGCGGCTGTCGCAAAGTGCATTTCGCGCGGTATAGTCCAAGCCGTGATCGGAGCCTGGACGCCAGCGGCATCGGTGCCGGTCACCGCTCTGGCGCCACGCTCCGGCGCCCCAATCCAGGCCGCCCCGCCGCCCCGCCGCCTTGCTACCGCGATGAAACTGCCTTCGCTTCCTCCTGCCGTCCTGGCTCTGCTGGTCGTGGCCGCCGGCGCCTGCGTCACCGCGGTGGCCGCCGTGCAGACCGCCGCGTGGAGCGAGCGGGCCGCCGCGCAGCGCCTCGATGCGATGCTGACGGCGAGCGTAATGGCGGTGCGCCAGCGTCTCGACACCGGCGAGCGACTGCTGCGCGGGGCCAGCGGCCTGCTGGCGGCCGATCCCGACACCACGCGCGACCAATGGCGCGCCTATATGCTTGCCACGCAGGTCGACGATCTGCCGGCCGGCATCCACTCGGTCGGCTATGCCAGATTGACGGATGCATCCGGGCTGGAGGCGCTGATCGACACCGTCCGCGCCGACGGCCTGCCCGCCTTCGACGTGTTTCCGCGCGGCGAGCGCGAGGTCTACGCGCCTGGCATCTATGTCGAGCCCTTCGCCGGCCGCACCATCGGCGCGCTGGGCTTCGACCATCTGTCCGACCCGGCCCGCCGCGCGGCGGCAGAAGCGGCGCGCGACGCGATGCAGGCGCGCATGACTTCCCGCGTGACGCTGCTGCGCGAGGCCCATCGCAGCGTCGCGCTGCAGGGCACGGTGCTGTATCTGCCGGTCTACCGCAACGGCATGCCGCTGAACGCGGTGGATGAGCGCCGGCACGCCGTGCTCGGCTATGTCTATGCCGCCTACCGGCTCGGCGACCTGCTTGCCGATGCCGCGGCGATCCATGGCGGCAAGCTTTCGCTGTCGCTGTATCAGGGGCGGCCCTCCGCCGCCAGCGCCGTGCTGCTGGCCCGGGCGGGCGGCGAGGCGGCGCCGCGCACGCATTCGCATCCGCTGCGCCAACTCGATCGCGAGCTGTCGTTCGGCGGCCAGACCTGGACCGTGCGCGCGAGCACGCTGCCCGCCTTCGAAGACGGCGGCCCCGCCCCGGTACCGCTGGTGATCGCGGCCGGCACGCTCGGCACCGTGCTGCTCGGCGCTCTGGTGTGGCATCTGGCCGCGCGGCGCCGCAACGCCGAACGTGCCAGGCAGTCGGCCGACGTGGTGGCGCAGCGGCACGCGCGCCTGCTCGACCATGCGCCGATCTGCGTGATCGGGTTCGACCGGCACGGCACGATCACCTCGATCAATCGCCCCGGCGAGCAGATGCTGTGGTACCAGGCGCACGAACTGGTCGGACGCATTCCGTACAGCGCGCTGCACGAACCGGGAGAACTCGCCGCGCGGGCCCGCGCACTGTCCGCCGAACTGGGCCAGCCGGTGGCGCCGGGTTTCGAAGCGCTGATCGCCAAGCCGCGCCTCGGGCTGGTCGACGAGCACACCTGGCATTACGTGCGCAAGGGCGGTTCGACGCTGCCCGTGCAATTGACGGTGTTGCCGCTGCCGGGGGCCGGTGGCGACGCCGGCAGGCACCAAGGCGACGCGGGAGAGGACGGCGCCGGCGGCTACCTGGCGATTGCCCACGATCTGACCGAGCGCCGGCGCGCCGATGCCTATATCGATCATCTCGCGCACCACGACACGCTGACCGGGCTGCCCAACCGCGACTATCTGAGCGGCCGTGCCGACGCGCTGCTGCAGGCGATCGGTGCCCGTGACGGACGGGTTGCCTTGCTGCTGATCGACCTCGACCAATTCAAGCGCATCAACGATTCGCTCGGACACCATGTCGGCGACGACGTGCTGCGCACCATGGCCGACCGGCTGCGCGCCGCCGTGCGCCGGGCCGACCTGGCGGCGCGGATGGATGGCGACGAGTTCGCCGTGGTGTTGTCGGACATCGCCGATGAAAGCGAGGCCGAACTGGCGGCCGCCAAGATCGTCGCGCGGCTGTCCGAGGAATTGCGGCTGGGCGGCGTACGGCTGCGCGTCGTGCCGTCGATCGGCATGGCGCTGTTCCCGGCAGACGGCAATACCGTCGCCGACCTGCTGCAGGCGGCCGATGCGGCGTTGCATGCCGCCAAGCAGGGCGGCCGCGGCCAGGTGCGCCGATTCTCGCCGGACATGAAGGAGGCGTCGCTGGCCCGCTTCACCATCGAGGGCCTGCTGCGGCGCGCGCTGGTCGAGCAGGAATTCACGCTGCGCTACCAGCCGCTGGTCGACACCGCCAGCCAGCGCATCGTCGGCGTCGAGGCGCTGCTGTCGTGGCACACCCCGGAGCGTGGCGCGATGCAGCCGGGCCAGTTCATCCCGATCGCCGAGCAGTGCGGGCTGATCGTGCCGATCAGCGAATGGGTCCTGGCGACCGCCTGCCGCGAAATCCAGACGCTGCGGATGCGCACCGGCATCGACCTCGAGGTCGCGGTCAATATTTCGCCGCCGCATCTGCAGCAGGCGGACTTTCCCGAGTTGGTCGACCGCTGCCTGCGCGAAAGCGGGCTGCCGGCCCGCAATCTGGCGATCGAAGTCACCGAGGGCATTTTGATCGAGGGCACGCCGCAGACCATCGAGGCGTTCCGCGGCATCCGCGCGCTCGGTGTGGGCCTGTCGATCGACGACTTCGGCACCGGCTATTCGGGTTTGAGCTATCTGACGCGGCTGCCGATCAACAAGCTGAAGATCGACCGCTCCTTCGTCGCCAACCTCGCCGGCGGCGACAGCAATGACGAAGACCGCGCGGTGGTGGCGGCGATCATCGCGCTCGGCCATCAGTTGCGGCTGCAGGTGGTGGCCGAGGGCGTCGAAACCGCCGACCAGTTCCACTTCCTGCGGGAGCAGGGCTGCGACGCGGTGCAGGGCTTCCTGTTTGGCGCCGGCGTGCCGTTGGCGGAGCTGATCGAGCGCTGCGAGCAGGGCGTGACGTTGCAGCCGGTGTAGCGCTGCGTTGGCGAGGGGGTTCGCAGAAACGGGTACGTTTCGGCGTGGGCGCGGCGGCGGATCGTACGGTGCGGCCCTCGGCCGTTCGCGATCTCCGGGCCTTCCGTGATCTCCGCAATCCGGCACCCGGTAATCCCGGCAATCCCGGCAATCCCGGCAATCCCGGCAATCCCGGCAATCCCGGCAATCCCGGCAATCCCGGCAATCCCGGCAATCCCGGCAATCCCGGCACCAAAAAAAGAAGCCGCCAGTTGCCTGGCGGCTCGTCGGGAATGCGTCGGAGGGGTCAATTAACTCTGGCGCAGGTCAGAGTTTAATTTCACTTAAGGCGTTTTGTCACTGCTTGTAATATTTACCCTTTCCGTTGTGGGGTCAAGCTGATGCCGTCGCGCAACAGTTGCGTCCTTACATCGCCGATCGCCGTCCCGGGGCGATGCGCATGTCCGAAAACGGCTTGCCATTGGCGGACGACAGGGGTCAAATCCGCCCATCCGCGCACAGTCGCGCACACCCCGCACACCCCCGCGCATTCACTGCGCATTCACTGCGCATTCACCGCGCCTTCACCGCGCGCCACAAGCGCCGATCCCGTCATGACTCCCGCCGATTTCCTCCGCCTGCTGTCGCTGTCCGCCATCTGGGGCGCCAGCTTTCTCTTTATCCGTGTCGGCGCGCCGGTGCTCGGTCCGCTGACCGCCGCCTTCGTGCGCGTGGTCATCGGTGCGCTGGCGTTGGCGGTAATCCTCGCCGCGCTGCGTATCCGCTGGGACATGCGCGGCAAATGGGGCCGCGTGATGGTGCTCGGCGCCGTCAATTCCGGCATCCCCTTCGTGATGTACTCGGTGGCCGCGCTGTGGCTGCCGGCCGGCTATTCGGCGGTGTTCAACGCCATGACGCCGTTGATGGGCGTGCTGATCGGCGCGCTGTTTTTCGCCGAACGCATGACGCTGGCCAAGGGCGCGGGCGTACTGATCGGCGTGGCCGGCGTCGCGGTGTTGACGCGGACCGGACCGGTCGCGTTCAGTCTTGAAGTGCTTTTCGGTGCGCTCGCTTGCCTCGCCGCCACCGCCTGCTATGGCCTGGCCGGCTTTCTGACGCGCCGCTGGATCAGCCAGCAGGGCGGGCTGGATGCGCGGCTGGTGGCAGCGGGCAGCATGGTCGGCGCGACGCTGTTCCTGCTGCCGTTTTGCGTGGCGGCCCTGGTCCGCGAGAACACGCTGCCCGCGGCCAGTGCCGGCGTCTGGGCGGCGATGGCGGCGCTGGGCATCGTCTGTACCGCGCTGGCCTACATCCTCTACTTCCGACTGATCGCCGATATCGGACCGGTGCGGGCGCTCAGCGTGACCTTCCTGATTCCGCCGTTCGGCATCGTGTGGGGCGCGGTGTTTCTGGGCGAGTCGCTGTCCTGGGCGCACGCGGTGGGCGGGGCACTGATCGGCGTGGCGTTGTGGCTGGTGTTGAGGCCGGCGACGGTGCCGGCGGTCCCGGCCGCCGGGCGGCCGTGAGCGGTCTGCGATCGTGATCGAATGAGAAGGCGTCGGCTCGCCTAGGCGGGAGTCGCCCCTGCCGCGCGGCCGCCCTGGCCCGCAAGACTGGCGGCGGTGACGTTATAGCGTTCGCGCACCAGCATGATGACCTGCCGCGCATGGCGCAGGTCGCGGACGGCATCGTCGTCGCATCGTTCGGGAAAGTCGACTTCCGCGCTCCAGTTGCAGCCGGTATGGTCCGGCCGGTGCACGCACACCGCGCGCAGCTGGCAATCATGGCAACCCGGCTGCTCGCGCAACTGCCGCGCCAGGATGCGTTTCAGTTCGGTCAACGGCTTGAACAGGCGTTCCATCGCGAAGCTCCATCGGTGCCATCGGGTGGGCCGGCATGGCGAAGCGGCGGACAGCCAGTGGAAGGCGCTCGATGCGCCGGCGCGAGAAGCGCGCCGGGCGACGGATGTTCCGGCTGCCGCGCCCTGGCCGGGCGCCCGGAAAGACACGCCGTGCAGAAGCACGGCGCCAGGAATAAAAAGGTGGCTTTGCTTGCCGACGGAGTTTGGCGATCAAGAAAGCGGGGTCTGGTTGCTTCCCTGATCCTCCGGCGACTGGCTACTGCCAAACGCTCCGCGGTACGGAGCGGTCCCCACAAAAGACGGTTATCGGACACCGCCAGGCGGCGTCGCGGAATTCGTGCGGCGGGCGCGAGCGTTGCGCTGCCGGCTTGGTCTGCGTCCCGACCGTGAAACTCGGGTGTCGGCGTCGTCAGACAGTGATGCGATAGTAAATGAGAATTGATCTCATTACAAGTATTGATTGGGGGGGATACTTTTTGTTACATCAAGTGCCCGCGTGATGGCCGCTGCACCGGTGCGGCATATAGCATGTTGACGTCACGGACAGGGCTCGATACCCTCTGCTGAACAACTAACCCTCGAAACCGGCGTGGTTTATCCATCCGGTGCCTGGGAGAAAAAGCCGGCGAAAGCCGGTTTTTTCATTTCAGGGGACATCCATGCAGCGAGGGGAAACGGCGCCGAGTGCTCTACGTACTCGAGTCTATGTGGACGGCTACAACTTTTATTACGGCTGCCTCAAGGGCACGTGCTACAAGTGGCTCGACCTCTACCAACTGTTCTCGCAACAAGTCATTCCTTCGGTCCTTGTGCATCGTGCGGGCGTACCGTGCCGGTGCGAACTGCTGCCCGAAGCGATTCAATACTTCACGGCCAGAATCATTGAAACTGCGGCCAAGGCAGCCGATTCAGTCTCTTCTCAGGCCCGCTATCACTCGGCATTGCGCAAGCTACATGACGGGCGTATTCGAATCGTGGAAGGCTATTACTCGCTTACCAAAGTGAGGATGCCCCGCATCGATGAAGCCTGTCCAGGACGGTGGCCGCGCGACTGCGATCGGGTCGCCGTCTGGAAGCTCGAGGAAAAGCAGAGCGATGTCAGTCTTGCACTCCATGCGTATCATGACGCCGTGTCGAATCACATCGACCAAGCGATCGTTGTGTCAAACGATACGGACTTGATGCCGGCGCTACGGATGATCCGCGCCCACACCGAAGTGGTCGTTGGCCTGGTGATCCCTACGCTCGACCGCCAGCGTTCGCCGAATGCCGATTTGGCGGCCCATTGTCACTGGGTGCGCCGGCATCTCACCGTCGAGGAACTGGCAGCTTCGCAGTTGCCTCGTGTTGTCCATGGCGGAAAAAGGCCCACGATCAAGCCGGATTCATGGCATGCCCATCCGGAGCTATTCCGTGAAGCATTGCAATTGGCCACTGCGGTCCGGGGCAGCCGGTCGGCGGCATTCCAGTGGTTCGACGCCCCCTCACCGCACTTTGGCGGCCAGACCCCCATCAGTGTGATGACGACAGAGGCTGGCCTTCGGCGAGTGATCGCCTACATGCGGCGCTGGACGGCGGATCGCACGCGCTGCTGAGACAGCCCGGGGTAACCCGGGCCCAAACGCGCCCCGCCTCAGCGCCTCAGTACTTCCACAAAATCTTCTGCAGCTCGCGCGTGTCGTTGGTCTTGGTCAAGGCCAACGCGGTAAGGATGCGCGCTTTCTGCGGCAGCTGGTCGTCCACCACCACCCAGTCGTACTTGTCGTCGGGCTGCTCGCCGTTGCGGATGACCACGCCGCTGCCGGTGCGCGAGGCGCGGACGATCTGTACGCCCTTGGCGCGTGCGGCCTTCAGCGGTTCGACCATGTACTCGCCGACGCTGCCATTACCGGTGCCGGCATAGACGATCGCCTTGGCGCCGTTCCTGACCGCTGCGTCGACGCTGCCCGGGTTCGCATTGCCGTACGCATAGACGATCGCCACTTCAGGCAGGCGGTCGATCCGGTCGATGTCCCATTCGGTCGCGGTGGTGTGCGGACGAGCCGGCAGCCGGTAATACAGCGTGCGGCCCTCGACCACGTAGCCCAGCGGGCCGAACGGCGAGCGGAAGGTCTCGGTCTTGAAGGTGTTGCTCTTGGTGACGTCACGGCCCGTGTGGATCTCGTCGTTCAGCACCACCAGCGTGCCCTTGCCCTTGGACTCCGGGCTGGAAGCGACCAGCACCGCGTCGTACAGGTTCAGCGCGCCGTCGGCGCCCAGCGCCGTCCCCGGACGCATGGAGCCGACCACCACCACCGGCTTGTCGCTCTTGAGCGTCAGGTTCAGGAAGTAGGCCGTCTCTTCAATGGTGTCGGTGCCGTGCGTAATCACGACGCCGTCCACGTCCGGCTGCTTCAGCAGTTCCGAGACGCGTTTGCCGAGCTTGAGCAGACGCTCGTTGTTGAAGCTCTCCGAACCGATCTGGAAGATCTGCTCGCCCTTGACGTTGGCAACCTTCGAGATCTCCGGGACCGACGCGATGATCTTGTCGACCGGCACCACCGCGGACTGGTAGGCGGCGGTATTGATGGCCGAGGCGCCGGCGCCGGCGATGGTGCCGCCGGTGCCGACGATCACGATATTGGCCTTGCGGACCTGGCTCGGCGCGGTCGCCGCAGGGGCCGTGGTGGCTGCCGGAGCCGCCGTCGCGGCGGGTGCGGCGGGTGCGACGACGGTCTGTGCGTGGGCGGCGCCGGTGAGCAGGCCGGCGCAAAGCAGCAGCGCGGCGATCGGACGGACGGGGTGAAGGGTGGTGGTACGGGCCATGATGCTCCTCTGAATGGATGGCTTCGCGTCGCCTTGTGAGCGCGCGGCCGTGTGCAACTGTCCTTGTTGGTATTGAGTCCCTGCGCTCGCGGGCCGGATGTTCACCGGCTTACGTCAAGCGCAGAGCGTGGACTATACACACGACACGGTAGGCCATCCAGAGGCACCCAGCACGTCCTGTCAACATGCCAAGTCACCCTCCCGCCTGGGCCTTCCAGATCACGCCGCCAACCGGAACGTCCCCACCGCGCGGTGCAGCGCGTCGGCCTGGTCTTCCAGCGAAGCCGCGGCGGCGGCCGCCTGTTCGACCAGCGCGGCGTTCTGCTGCGCCATCTGGTCCATCTGCGTGACGGCCTGGTTCACCTGCTCGATGCCGCCGGTCTGCTCCTCGGTGGCGGCGCGCATTTCGCCGATCAGGTCGGTGACGCGCTTGACCGCCTCGACGATCTCGCCCATTGCCTTGCCGGCGTTCTCGACCAGCGCCGAGCCGTCCTCGACGCGCTGCGCCGAGTTGCCGATCAGCGCCTTGATTTCCTTGGCGGCGGTGGCGCTGCGTTGAGCGAGGCTGCGCACTTCGCCGGCCACCACGGCGAAGCCACGGCCTTGGTCGCCGGCGCGGGCCGCTTCGACGGCGGCGTTCAGCGCCAGGATATTGGTCTGGAAGGCGATGCCTTCGATCACGCCGATGATGTCGACCACCTTGCCGGACGCGTCCTTGATCTCGCCCATCGTGGACACCACCTGATGGACGATCTCGCCGCCGCGCACCGCGATCTCCGACGCGCCTTCGGCCAGCCGGCTGGCCTGGCGGGCGTTGTCGGCGGTCTGGCGCACGGTGCTGGTCAGCTGCTCCATGCTGGCGGCGGTCTCCTCGAGCGAGGCGGCCTGCTCCTCGCTGCGGCGCGACAGGTCGGCGTTGCCGGCCGCGATCTGCTTGGCCGCGCCGGCGATCGAATCGGCCGAACCGCGGATGGTGCCGATCGCGCCGGTCAGCCGCTGCTGCATCTGGGCCATTGCGAACAGCACGCTGCGCTGGTCGCCGGGCGCGACCTCGACGCGGCTGGCCAGATCGCCTTCCGCAATCCGGCTGGCGATATGCGAGGTGAGCGCCGGCTCACCGCCAAGCTGCTTGTGCAGGCCGTTCGCGATCCGGACGACGACCAGGCTCATCAGCGTGCCGATCACCAGCAGCAGCCCCAGCGATTGCCACAGCGAGGCGCGGAAGGCCGCATCGATATCGTCCAGATAGACGCCCGAGATGAAGTTCCAGTCCCACGGCTTGAAGTTGGCGACATAGCTGAGCTTGGGCTGCGGCGCCTCCGCGCCCGGCTTGGGCCACAGGTAGTGGACGAAGCCGGTGCCCGGCCCCTTGCCGATCTCGGCGATGTCGCGGAACAGGTAGGTGCCGGCCGGATCCTTGAAGTCGGCCATGCTCTTGCCGTTCATCTCGGACTTGATCGGATGCATCACGACCACGGTATCCGAGCGCATCAGCGTGAAATAGCCGTCGCTGCCGAAACGCATCGCCCGCACCTTGTCGACCGCGAACTCCTTGGCCTGCTCGACGGTCAGCTTGCCGGCCTTCGCCTCGGCCTCGTAGGCCTTGACCACCGACAGCGCGGTCTCGGTGACATGGACGAGGTCGGTGCGCCGCTCGTCGAGCCGCATGTTGCGCATCTGCCAGGCGTCCCACAGCAGCAGCGCCAACAGGCACACCCAGCTGAGCACCAATGGCAGCAGCAATTTCTTTCTCAAGCTAAGACGTTCCAGCATCGTGTTTCCCCGTGGTCCACCGTAAAAATTGTGTTTGTCCGCGGCATAACGGCGGACCGGCGGACAAACTTGACCGGGGAGGGCCTAGGGCTTTCCATGAGTGCAAATGCGGGCACAATCGTGGCAGTACGCGTAAAGTTACATGCACTTACTTACAAGTTAGGCTCGCGTGAAATGCGCTGTAATACTTATTAATCACGCGCGCATTGCAGGATCAAATGAGAACAATTATTCTTTCGGTCTCCTGAAACTCCCGTTACGACGGGCCGACGACGGACGGCGAGAGAGCCTGCGGCAAGTCGCTGGGCCGCCGTCCCGCACGCCGCATTGCCCCGGCGACGAGCAACACGCAGTAGCGCCGGAACACAGTCATGACCGAATCCCGCCTGGAACCCCCTCTGGAGCCGCGTATGGAATCCCATATGGGCGCGGCGCAGCAGCGCCGGGCGTTCTGGCTCAAGCACCTTCACCAATGGCACTGGATCAGCTCCGCGCTCTGCCTGATCGGCATGCTGCTGTTCGCGGTGACCGGCTTCACGCTGAACCATGCCGGACAGATCGAGGCCGAGCCGAAGGTCGTGGTTCGCAATGCCGAGGCGCCGGCCCCGGTGCTGGCGGCCTTGCAGGCCCGCAAGGCGGCCCTGGCGGGCACGAACGGCGATAGCAGCGACGGCGGCAATAGCGGCAATAGCGGCAAAAACGGCGATATCGGCAACCGCGGCAATAACGCCGCCCAGGACAAAAGCCCGGTTCCCGCCGAACTCGCCGACTGGCTGCAGCGCGAATTCGATATCGACGCGCATGGCCGCGAGGCCGAATGGTCTCCCGACGAGATTTACGTGCCGCTGCCGCGCCCGGGCGGCGATGCCTGGGTCAGCGTCGCACTGGACAGCGGCGAGACGCAGTACGAGCTGACCACGCGCGGCTGGATCTCCTACTTGAACGATCTGCACAAGGGCCGCAATACCGGCGGCGCCTGGAGCCTGTTCCTGGACCTGTTCGCGTTTGCCTGCCTGGTGTTCTGCGTGACCGGCCTGTTCCTGCTGAAGCTGCACGCCGGCGCCCGCGTCGCCACCTGGCCGCTGGTCGGCCTGGGGCTGGTGGCACCGCTGCTGCTGGCCATCCTGTTTATCCATTGACGAGGTTCCCTGTATGCGTCGTTTGCTTAGCGTCTCCATGACCGGCCTGGGCGGCCTCAGTGGCCTGAGCGGCCTGGCGGCGGTCTCGTTCGCCGCGCCCGCCGCGGCGGCGGAGATCAACGTCAAGGTGGAGATCCCTCGCCTGAGCGTCGCCGAATACCACCGCCCTTATGTGGCGATGTGGCTCGAGCGCGCCGACCAGAGCCCGGTGGCGACCTTGTCGGTCTGGTACGACGTCAAGCTGAAGAACGCCGAGGGCACCAAGTGGCTCAAGGACATGCGCCAGTGGTGGCGCAAGGCCGGCCGCGATCTGCAGATGCCGGCCGACGGCATCTCCGGCGCGACGCGCGCACCGGGCGAACACACCGTGACCTTCACCGACGGCAAGGCGCCGCTGGCCAAGCTGCCCGCGGGCGAATACCAGCTGGTGGTCGAGGCCGCGCGCGAAGTCGGCGGCCGCGAACTGCTGCGCGTGCCGTTCGCCTGGCCGCCGGACGGTTCCAAGTCGGCGCAAGCCAAGGGCCAGCACGAGCTGGGCGCCGTCACCGTCAGCCTGAAGCCGTGAGCGTCGTGCCCCGCGCCGCCGCCCGCCGCATTCCATCCGTCCATTTCCGATCCCGTGCCCTGGAGCCCTCGATGAACCGTTCCGCGATGTCCCTCTCCGCCAGGCTGTCCGCGCTGGCCCTGGTTGCGCTGCTGCCGCTGTCCGCGCACGCCCACCGCCAATGGCTGCTGCCGTCGGCCACCGTGCTGTCGGGCAGCGATCCGTGGGTGACCGTCGATGCGGCGGTGTCCAACGACCTGTTCTACTTCGAGCATTTCCCGCTGCGCCTCGACAACCTCAGCGTCAGCGCACCGGACGGCAGCCCGGCCAAGGCCGAGAACCAGAGCACCGGCCGCTATCGCAGCACCTTCGACGTGCACCTGACCGCTCCGGGCACCTACAAGCTGGCGGTGGTCAACAACGGCCTGTTCGCCAGCTACAAGGAGAACGGCCAGACCAAGCGCTGGCGCGGCTCGGCCGAGGATTTCGCGCAGAAGGTGCCGGCCAACGCCCAGGACCTGCAGGTGACCCAGTCCGAGAGCCGGCTCGAAACCTTCGTGACCGCCGGCAAGCCGACCACCCAGGCGTTGAAGACCACCGGCCGCGGGCTGGAGCTGGCCCCCGTCACGCATCCGAACGATCTGTTTGCGGACGAGCCGGCCAATTTCCGGCTGCTGCTCGACGGCAAGCCGGCGGCCAACGTCGAGGTCGAGGTGGTGCCGGGCGGCAATCGCTATCGCGACCAGCTCGGCGAGATGAAGGTCAAGACCGATGCGGACGGCAAGTTCACCGTCAAGTGGCCGTCGCCGGGCATGTACTGGATCGAGGCCGAGGTGCGCGATGACAAGGTCTCGATCAAGCCCGCCAAGGCGCGCCGCGCGGCCTATATGGCGACCTTCGAGGTGCTGCCGCAGTAAGCGCGGCGCGTTGGGTCGAGTTGGGTCCTCCGATGCTGCCGATGTCCGCCGCCGCGGCGGCTCGCATGCGGTCCACGCCGTCATCCGAGCTACCATCCGCGCCGCCATCCGCCGCGCGGCGCGTGCTGGTGCCGCTGCGTTTCGATGCGCCACCGTCGCCGCCCGAAGGCGCGGTGGTGCTGCATCGATGCGGCGGGCAGACGATGGGGACGACCTGGTCGGTGCGCTGCCTGCTGACCGCCGATGATGCTGGCGATGACAGGGGCAAAGTCGCGGGCAATGACGCAGGCAAAGTCGCGGGCAATGACGCGGGCAATGACGCGCCCGGTTTCGATGCCGATGGCGATGCCGATATCGATGCCGCTGTCGATGCCGCAACGATCCAGGCCGGCATCGACGCGTTGCTCGCACAGATCGTCGGGCAGATGAGCAACTGGCTCGACGACTCCGATATCGGCCGTTTCAACCGCGCGCCCGCCGGCAGCTGGGTCTCGTTGCCGCCCGCCTGCTTTTCCGTGCTGCAGGCGGCGCTGGCGGTCGCGCGCGACAGCGGTGGCGCCTACGATCCGAGCGCGGGCCCGTTGGTGTCGCTGTGGGGCTTCGGCCCCGACGGCGCACGCGCGCTGCCGCCGACCGCCGACGAAGTCGAAGCGGCGCGCGAGCGCTGCGGCTGGGCGCGCATCGAGCTCGACGAGGAAGGACAGCGCGCGCGCCATCCCGGCGGCGTGTCGATCGATCTGTGCGCGATCGCCAAGGGCTATGCGGTCGACGCCGTATCGGCATGGCTGTCGGCGCGCGGCGTCTCGCACCATCTGGTCGAGATCGGCGGCGAGCTGCGCGGCGAGGGCGTCAAGCCCGATGGCATGCCGTGGTGGGTCGAGCTGGAAAGCCCGCCGGCCACGGATGACGCCCGCGGCGGCGATGCCACCTTGCACGCGGGCGATGCCGCTGCACCGACCGTGGTCGCGCTGCACGGCCTGTCGGTCGCGACCTCCGGCGATTACCGCCGCTATTTCGACAGCGGCGGCCGCCGCTACGCCCACACGCTCGATCCCCGTACCGGCTATCCGGCCAGCCACGCGCTGGCCTCGGTGACCGTGCTGCATCGGCAATGCATGATGGCCGACGCGCTGTCGACCGCGCTGACCGTGCTCGGCCCCGAGGCCGGCATGGCCTTCGCCACGCAGCGCGGCATCGCGGCGCGGATGCTGCTGCGCACGCCGCACGGCTTTGCCGAACGCGTTTCGCCCGCCTTCGCGGCGATGCTCGCATGAACGCGCCGCGACGATTCGGCCTGCCCTCGC
>NZ_JCBAJO010000100.1:0-16352 GCF_059772245.1 Cupriavidus sp. R6-3 | reverse complement strand
CGGTCGCCGCGACCGCCCCGTCCGCTGTCGACATGACAGCCGCGCTCAACACCGAATCGCCTAACGCCAAGCGCTATGCCGATGCCTCCCCGACCAACGTCGAGGACGCCTACAACGCGCTGAAGACCTATCTGATGCTGGCGGACAAGCGCCATGTCGAGGTCGCGCACCTGACCGACCAGGTCACGCGCTTCTGGCGTGGCTGGCTCGAGGAAAACCGCGGCAACATGCCGCGCGAGCAGCTGATCCGCGCGGCCGAGCGCAACATCTCCTTCTACCTGGCGCGCGTCAACGACGACAACTGGCCGCTGCTGGAGAGCAACCTGTCGCTGATCGACCAGACCCGCGAGAACCTGCGCCGCGTGGTGCGCGGCATGCCGGCACGCGAGCGCGCCTATGCCGAGATCAAGGCGCGCGCGGCCACCCGCTTCGCGCCGATGACGGTGGCCCGCATCGTCGGCGACGCCGGCGCGACGGTGGTCGCCGGCAGCTACGCGGTGCCCGGCACCTTCACCCGGGAAGCCTGGCTGCAATACGTGCAGCCGGCCATCCGCGAGGCGGCCAGCAAGGAGCTGCAGAGCAAGGACTGGGTGCTGAACGTCGCCGCCCGCGACGACCTGACGCTCGAGGGCAGCCCCGAGCAGATCCAGAAGACGCTGGTGTCGATGTACAAGAACGAATACGCCAAGGAGTGGCAGCGCTTCATGCAGGGCGTGGCCGTGCAGGAGTTCAAGAGCTTCGACCAGGCCGTGACCGCGATGAACCTGCTGGGGGATCCGGTCAACTCGCCGATCCGCAAGCTGTTCGACGCCGCCTATGAGCAGACCTCGTGGGACAACCCATCGATCGTCAACGCCGGCCTGAAGCAGGCGAAGACCGGCGTGATCGAATGGTTCAAGCGCTGGGTCTCGCGCGGCACGCCGTCCGGCGTCAGCGTCAATGTCGACAGCGCGAGCCTGGCCTCCGCGTCCGACGCCGGCAACATCCCCATGGGCCCCGTCGGCAAGGAGTTCTCGGGCCTGGCCAAGATCGCCGTGATGCGCGACAACAATTCGCTGCTGCGCGGCTATATGGAGGCGCTGTCGAAGGTCCGCACGCGCTTCAACACCATCAAGAACCAGGGCGACCCCGGCCCCGGCGCGCGCCAGCTGATGCAGCAAACGCTCGACGGCAACGGCTCCGAGCTGGCCGACGCGCTGAAGTACGTCGACGAGCAGATGCTGACGGGCATGACCGACAGCCAGCGCCAGACGCTGCGTCCGCTGCTGGTGCGTCCGCTGCTGCAGTCGTATGCGGTGACGATCCGTCCTGCCAGCGTGGAGATCAACAAGGTGTGGAACGCGCAGGTCTACCAGCCCTTCATGCAGACGCTGGCGACCAAGTACCCGTTTGCCTCGGATGCCAAGATCGAGGCCAGCGCGGCCGAGATCGGCCAGGTGTTCGGTCCGGACGGTGCCATCGCCAAGTTCGCCGGCACCACCATCGGGCCGCTGTCGGTTCGCCGTGGCGACATGATCGCCGCGCGCACCTGGGGCGATCTGGGCGTGACCTTCGCGCCGGAGTTCACCACCAACTTCACGCGCTGGATCGCGCCGCTGACCGGCGGCGCGGCGGCCGGTGCCGGCGGTGCCGCCGCTGCCGCCCCGCAGACCGTGTTCCAGATCCTGCCGTCGCCGGCGGCCGGCACCACCGAATACACGATCGAGATCGACGGCCAGCAGCTGCGCTATCGCAATACGCCGCCGCAGTGGACCAACTTCGTCTGGCCCAATCCGCAGGGCACGCCAGGCGCGCGCATCACCGCGACGACCTTCGATGGCCGCACCGTCGAGGTGCTCAGCGAACCGGGCCGCTTCGGCCTGGAGCGCCTGATCGCCACGGCCTCGCGCAAGCGCCGTCCGGATGGCGCGTTCGAGCTGTCGTGGACACAGGGCGGCACCACCGTCGCGGTGGCGCTGCGCATCGTCAGCAGCCCGCAGACCACCACGGCGGCCGCCGACTCGCCGCAGGGACAGGGTCTGCGCGGCCTGAAGCTGCCGCCCGCGATCGCCGACGCGTCGGCGCCTGTCACCGCCACGGAGGCGGCGCAGCCTGCCCCCGCCGCTTCGGCGCCCGTCGCACAGTCAGGTGCACAGCCCGGTGCGCAGCCCGGCGCGCCCGTGCGTGCAGGAGGTGCGCAATGAGCCAGGCAGCGCAATTGCAGCTCGCGTACTTCGGCAAGCTTCCGTCGCGCGGCGACTTCGTCAAGAGCCCGAACCAGACCCAGCTGCTCGATACGCTCGATCGCTGGCTGTCGCAGGCGATGGAGATGCTGGCCGAGGACCCGGGCTGGAAGACGGTCTATGACGCGTGGCAGCCGGTCCAGTTCGCCTTCCTCGGTTCGCAGAGCCGGCTGGCGATCGCCGGCACGGTGATGGCCAGCAACGACCAGTCGTCGCGCCGCTTCCCCTTCCTCGCCGCCGCCGCGCTGGAGATCGACCAGCCGCTGCCGTTCATCGCGCGCAGCCCGCTGGCGCTGACGCGGCTGTGGACGCGCGCCAGCCATCAGATGCAGGAGCTGGTCTCCGCCGCCGATCCGGCCGAGGGCCTGCGCAATCTGGCGCAGACCCAGTTCGCGGTCGAGATCGGCGCGGGCGCGCAGGCCTACGACGCCAGCTTCAAGGACTTCATCGAATTCCAGACCGTGGCCGGCCTGGAGCAGATGCTGCGCGCCGACGGGCAGACGCTGTGCCTGCGCCGCACGCTGGTCGCGCTCGGCATCCTGCTCGAACCGGTGATGAGCGCCGGCACGTCGCGGCTGGACAAGGGCCTGACGCTGCCGTTGCCGTCCGACCCCGTCTATCGCAGCCTGGTGGCAAGCTTCTGGCTCGACCAGGTGTCGGGCTTCCTGAAGCGCGGCGACTTCGAGCTGTCGCTGTTCCTCGGCCGCGTGGGTAACGAGACCACGGGACAGGGACAAGGACAACGCGGCCGCAGCGAGCGGCTGGTGATCGGCTTCAACGGGGCCTCGTCGCGCACGCTGCACGGCATCATGTCGCCGCTGGCGTACGGCGAAGTCAATATCGACATCGACGACCCGCAGTGGGTGGACCAGCATGCCGGCTCGCGCTATGGCGTGGCCAAGCTGGCCAGCTATCTCGAGCAGCCGCAGCTGTCGTTGCGCGCGGCGCTCGACACCTTCCGCGAAGTCTTCATCGGAGAATGATCATGCGTTCGGTTTTCCCGGCCTGCCGCGCTGTTGCGCTGGCGACGGCCCTGACCTGGCTGCTGGCGGCGCCCGCCTCCGCCCAGACGCCTGCCGGCGCGGATGCAGCGGCAGGTCGCGTGGTGGCCGGCGGCGCGGTGCCGGACGAGGCCACCAAGGCCGAGGTGCTGGCGCGGCTGCGCGAGCTGTATGGCGCGGCCAACGTGGTCGATCAGATCGAGGTTGGCGGCGTGGTGTCGCCGCCGAACTGGACCGCCAACGTGCAGAAGGTGCTGTCGCCGCAGATCAAGCAGGTCAAGCGGGGCCAGCTGAGCATCGACGGCACGCAGATCGCGCTGTACGGCGATGTCGCCGACGAGGGCCAGCGGCAGCAGATCGCCACCACGATGTCGAGCGGGCTGGGCCAGAACTATACGGTCAAGAACGGCCTGCGCGTGCCGGCCTCGGGGCAGGATCTGCTGGACCGCACGCTGGCGAACCGGATCATCGAATTCGAGACCGGCAGCGCCACGCTGACGCCGAAGGGCCGCGTGATTCTCGACGAGATGGCGGCGGTGCTGCCGAAGCTGTCGGGACGCAAGATCGAGATCGTCGGGCACACCGACAATTCGGGCAGCCGCGCGCTCAATCTCGCGCTGTCGCAGTCGCGCGCGGAGACGGTCAAGAGCTATCTGGCCGGCAAGGGCATCGAACCGTCGGTGCTGTCGGCGGTCGGCGTGGGACCGGATCAGCCGATCGCGCCGAACGACAAGGAAGAGAACCGGGCGCGCAATCGGCGCATCGAGTTCAGGGCGAGTCAGTAAGGGCTGGCGGCACTGGCTGTGTCGTCCCAGCTTTCGCGGGAACGACGGTGTCGGGGGCGCCTGCCCACGACTTCCGGGGACGACGGTTTCGGCGGGGTGTTTGCCCCACCGTCTTTCTGGGATGACGGTGTCGGTGAGGCGTCGGCCCCACCGTCATCTTCAATGGCTCGAATCGCTCTCCGCGTCCGGCATCACGCCCAGCAATTCCTCGATCTGCGACAGCGTGGCGTCGTCCTTCACGACGGTGCGCAGCCAGGCGTGCAGCGGCATCTCGCCCCACTTGGCCGCGCGCGCGGCCAGGTACGCGACCGGGCTGTGGGGTTCGGTACGGCGGAAGAAATCGGCGACTTCGCGCAGCTGCGCCAGGGCCTGCTGGCGCGTGCGGATCGGACCGCTGACCGCGGCCGCGCCCTGCCCGCTGACGGCGGGCGCTTCGGCACGACCGACTGCGGTAGGTATGGCCGCCTGCCCGGCCTCGTTCGCACCGGCAGCCGGCGCGGCGGGCTTGCCGACGAAGCGCTCGACCAGCGCCCGCACGGCCTCCAGCGCTTCACGCGCCTGCCGGAAGCTCGGCGCATGCTCGCCCGCCTTGGCGTCGAGCACATCGCTGAGCCTGGCCAGCGCCTGCTGGCACGACACCACGTCCTGCAGCAGCGCGACATGGAAGTCGGCCGGCGTCGCCTTGCGCGCGGCCTCGAACGCTTCCTGCGTGACCTTGCCTTCGGCCAGTTCGTCGGCGTGATCGGGATCGCGGCGGATCGCCTCGGTCAGCGCGGTCGCGACCTCCCAGTCGACATAGCCATAGCCGCCGGCGGCCTCGTCGACCAGCGGAATCTCGCGAATCAGCTGGCGCGAGCGCGTCGCCAGCCAGGCCACGCTGCCGGTGCGATATTCGAGGTCTTCCTCGTCGGCGCGCGGATGCAGGCCGCTCCAGAACGCCTCGCACAGCTGCGCGGCCAGCGTATAGCCGTCGCGCAAGCCCGCAAATCCTCTTGTCTTGGCCAGCGCCTCGGTCAGCCACACCGCCAGCCGCAGATCCTTGGTCCGCTCCGACAGCAGACGCGTCGACAGCTCGACCACCTGACGCCAGTCCGCCTCCTTCAACTCGGTCACCCACTCGCCCTGGTCCAGCGAGGGATCGTCGAAACGGCGCGCCTCCTGAATGCGGTCGAATTCGGCCGAGAACAGCAGATCCTCGCCGCAAGGGTCCTCGCCCGGAACAGGTTGCAGCAAACGGTCGAAGGAGAGAGTCGCCATATCAGCCCGCAGGAAATGGAATGGCGGGTAGTGTAGCGCGTGGACATCATGACAACCAATGCCAAAGCCACCGCCGCGGAAACGGATGCCGCATTGGAAGACTCAGTCGCGTCGTTCGAGCAACAGTTCGATCGGTACGTTGAGCGCATCGGCAAGGCTCTGCAACACATCGATGCTGCCGCCCCGTTTGCGGCTCTCGATCTGGCTGAGATAGGGCTTGCTCAGGCCCGCGGCGTTGGCCAGTGCATCCTGTGTCAGCCGGCGATAGTCGCGCCACGCCTTTACGGGATGGTCTCCAGCCAGTTCGGCGTCCAGTACGACCGCCGGAACACGAAAGCCGTCGTCCTGCGACTTCGCACGGTCGAACAGGGCTACATCGTCCAGGTCCTCCATCAAATGCTTGACCTGCTCCCATACCTCGATGGGTACGACGGCAAACTCCGGCTTGCCGTCGCGCTGGATGAATTGGATCTGGGTCATTGGTATGCACCTCCGCGTGGTCTTACAGCCAGCACCACGATAACCAGCCGGCCATCCTCGATCTGATACAAGACTCGCCAGTCGCCGACGCGCAAGCGGTAGCCGTCGCGGCCTACCAGTTTCTTGACGTTGCGATTCGGCGCGAAAGGATCGGCGGCAAGCGCTTCGATCTTTGCCCGAATATTGACGGCCATGTTCGTCGGCATTGCCCTCAGCGCCTGGGCGGCCTGCCTGGTGAATTCGACGGAGTACATGGCCGCATGTTAGCGGCCAGCTAATATTGTAGCTAATAAAGTTAGCTACGAAAAGGTGAAGATTCGTGTCGCCCCGACAAAGCAAAAAGGCCCGCATCGCGCGGGCCTTTTGCTTCAATCGAACCTCAACCGGAGTCGAAACCGGAATCGAAACCGGAGCGGCTTACCCCACCCACTTCCGCGCATTGCGGAACATGCGCATCCACGGGCTGGCGCCGTCGGGGATCTGTTTCCAGGCGTCGGGGGCCCAGCTCATCGTGGCGGTGCGGAACACGCGTTCCGGGTGGGGCATCAGCACGGTGAAGCGGCCGTCGACCGTGGTCACCGAGGTGATGCCGTCCGGCGAGCCGTTCGGGTTCAGCGGGTAGGTCTGCGTCACCGCACCGCGGTTGTCGACGAAGCGCAGCGAGACGTCGACCTTGCTCTTGTCGCCCTGCTGCGAGAAGTCGGCATAGCCCTCGCCGTGCGCGACGACGATCGGGATGCGGCTGCCTTCCATGCCGGCGAAGAAGATCGACGGCGACTGCTGGACCTCGACCGTGACGAAGCGCGCTTCGTACTGCTCGCTCTGGTTGCGCGTGAACTTGGGCCAGGCACCGGCGCCGGGGATGATCGGCGCGAGATTGCTCATCATCTGGCAGCCGTTGCAGACGCCCAGCGCGAAGGTGTCGGTGCGGTTGAAGAAGGCCGCGAACTGCTCGGCCATCGCGCCGTTGAACAGGATGGTCTTGGCCCAGCCTTCGCCCGCGCCCAGCACGTCGCCGTAGCTGAAGCCGCCGCAGGCGACGAAGCCGACGAAGTCGTCCAGCTTCGCGCGGCCCGCGATCAGGTCGCTCATATGGACGTCGTAGGTATCGAAGCCCGCGCGGTCCATGCTGTACGCCATCTCGATCTGCGAGTTGACGCCCTGCTCGCGCAGGATCGCCACGCGCGGCCTGGCGCCGCTGGCGATGAACGGCGCGGCGATGTCCTCCGCCGGATCGAAGGTCAGGCTCGGCGTGATGCCGGGATCCGCGGCATCGAGCAGCAGCTCGTATTCGCTGTCAGCGCAGGCGGGGTTGTCGCGCAGCCGCGCGATGCGCCAGCTGACCTCGCTCCAGACACGCTGCAGCTCGGCACGCGGGGCACCGAACACCTTCTTGGCGTCGCGGTAGATCTCGATCTGGTCGCTGCCGTTGGGCTTGCCGACCACATGGCTGCAGGCCGACAGGCCGGCCTCGCGCAGCGCGGCGAACACGGCGTCGCGATCCTCGAGCTTGACCTGAATCACCGCGCCCAGCTCTTCGGAGAACAGCGCGCGCAGCGTCTGGTCGTTGCGGCGCTCGGCGATCTGCTGGGCCCAGTTCTTGGCGTCGCCGTAGTCCTGTTCCTGCGTCGGATCGAGCGTCAGCATGTCGACGTTCAGCGACAGGCCGCAATGGCCGGCGAAGGCCATTTCGGCCAGCGTCGCCATCAGGCCGCCGTCCGAGCGGTCGTGATAGGCCAGCAGCTTGCCCTCGCGGTTCAGGCGCTGGATCGCGTGGAAGAAGTTGCGCAGATCGGCCGCGTCGTCGACATCGGGAACGCTGTCGCCGACCTGTTGCGTGACCTGCGCCAGGATGCTGCCGCCGAGGCGGTTCTTGCCGCGGCCCAGGTCGATCGCGATCAGCACGGAATCGCCCAGGTCGGTGCGCAGCTGCGGCGTCAGCGTGCGGTTGACGTCGTCGACCGCGGCGAACGCCGAGATGATCAGCGACACCGGCGCGACCACTTCCTTGGCCACGCCCGCATCGTCCCACTTGGTGCGCATCGACAGCGAATCCTTGCCGACCGGAATGCTGATGCCCAGCGCCGGGCACAGCTCCATGCCGACCGCGCGCACCGTGTCGTACAGCCTGGCGTCCTCGCCCTCGACGCCGCAGGCAGCCATCCAGTTGGCCGACAGCTTGACCTTGCCGAGGTCCTTGACCGGGGCCGCGGCCAGATTGGTCAGCGCCTCGCCGATCGCCATGCGGCCCGATGCCGGGGCGTCGATCACGGCCAGCGGGGTGCGCTCGCCCATCGTCATCGCCTCGCCGGCCTTGCCCTGGTAGTCGAGCGTGGTGACCGCGACATCGGCCACCGGCACCTGCCACGGGCCGACCATCTGGTCGCGCGCGTTCATGCCGCCGACGCTGCGGTCGCCGATCGTGATCAGGAAGGACTTGCTGGCGACGGTCGGGTGGCGCAGCACGTCGCGCACCGCCTGCTCCAGCGCGATGCCGGTGACGTCCACCGCCGGCAGCGATTGCTCGACGCGCTTGACGTCGCGATGCATGCGCGGCGGCTTGCCGAGCAGCACGTCCATCGGCATGTCGACCGCGTAGTGCTCCTTCAGCGCCTGATCGACGCTGGCATCGACCAGTTGCAGCTGCTTTTCCTCGGTGGCCACGCCCACCACCGCGAACGGCGAACGCTCGCGCTCGCACATCGCGGCAAAGCGCGGGAAGCTGTCCGGCGCGATCGCCAGCACATAGCGCTCCTGCGATTCGTTGCACCAGATCTCGGCCGGCGACAGGCCGGACTCTTCCAGATGGATCTGGCGCAGCTCGAAGCGCGCGCCGCGGCCGGCGCCGTCGACCACTTCGGGGAAGGCATTGGACAGGCCGCCCGCGCCCACGTCGTGGATCGACAGGATCGGGTTCTCGTCGCCGAGCTGCCAGCAGGCGTTGATCACTTCCTGGGCGCGCCGCTCCATTTCCGGGTTGCCGCGCTGGACCGAGTCGAAATCGAGGTCCGCCGTATTGGCGCCGGTCGCCATCGAACTGGCCGCGCCGCCGCCCATGCCGATGCGCATGCCCGGGCCGCCCAGCTGGATCAGCAGCGAACCGGCCGGCAGCGGCTCCTTGTGCGTATGCGAGGCGTCGATATTGCCGATGCCGCCGGCAATCATGATGGGCTTGTGGTAGCCGCGCACGGTGCCGCCGACGTTCTGCTCGTAGACGCGGAAATAGCCGCCCAGGTTGGCGCGGCCGAATTCGTTGTTGAAGGCGGCGCCACCCAGCGGGCCTTCGATCATGATCTGCAGCGGCGAGGCGATGCGCTCGGGCTTGCCGGTCACCGCCGGCCGTTCGTCGGGATTGCGGAAGGCCAGCGGCTGGGCGGCGTCGCGCGCGTTCTCCCACGGCTCGACCGCGCCGGGCAGCATCAGGTTGGACACCGTGAAGCCGGTCAGGCCGGCCTTGGGCTTGGCGCCGCGGCCGGTCGCGCCCTCGTCGCGGATTTCGCCGCCGGCGCCGGTCGAGGCCCCGGGGAACGGCGAGATCGCGGTCGGGTGGTTATGCGTCTCGACCTTCATCAGCGTGTGGGTCAGCGCCTGATGGCGGCCATACTGGTGCGCGTCGCCCCGCGGGAACCAGCGTTCGGCGACATCGCCCTCCATCACCGCCGAGTTGTCCGAATACGCGACGATCGAACCCTGCGGGTTCAGCTGGTGCGTATTGCGGATCATCGCGAACAGCGACTTGTCCTGTTCCTCGCCGTCGATGGTCCAGGTCGCGTTGAAGATCTTGTGGCGGCAGTGTTCGCTGTTGGCCTGCGCGAACATCATCAGCTCGACGTCGGTCGGGTTGCGGCCGAGCTTGGCGTAGGCATCGACCAGATAATCGATCTCGTCCTCGGACAGCGCCAGGCCCATCGCGACGTTGGCCTCGGCCAGCGCGGCGCGTCCACCCGCCAGGTCGATGAAGCGCAGCGGCTTGGCCGGCAGTTCGTCGAACAGCCCGGCCGCGGCGTCGCGCGTGGCGACCACGGTCTCCGTCATGCGGTCGAACAGCAGCGCCGCCACGGCGTCGCGCGTCAGCGGGTCCAGCGTCTTGCGCCCGCGCAGCAGGCCCTTCTTGCAGATCACCGTGAATTCGATGCCGCGCTCGATCCGGTGCACATGCGACAGGCCGCAGTTGTGCGCGATATCGGTGGCCTTGCTGGCCCACGGGGAGATCGTGCCGAAACGCGGAATCACGACGAAGCGGTCGCCCTCGGGCTGCTCCGCGAACGGCGCGCCATAGGTCAGCAATGCGCGGATGCGGTCGGTATCGCCCTTGTCCAGCGGCTGGTCGGTGTCGACGAAGTGCAGGAACTGGCCGTGCACCGACTCGATGTCGGCGTCGATCTGTTGCAGGGCGGTGAGCAGGCGTTGCTGGCGGAAGGCCGACAGGGCCAATGCGCCGGGGAAGCACGAGAAATGCGCCATGATCTGAGCGGTCGGAGGGCGATGGAGGTGGGACTGCGGCCGGGACCCGGCCGTGGCGTCCGGCCGGACGGGCCGCAAGCCAGCCGGGCGGCGCCGGCGAAAACCGCTATTGTACCCTGCCGAGGGGGATTTCTTGCAGTGCAGTATCGGGCGGATTGGGGGGATTGGGGGATCGGCGCACCGGGGCTGCCCTCTCCCCCGGCCCCTGTCCCGCCGTGCGGGACAGGGGGAGAAAACCAGCAGACCAATCTGTCATCGTCGCAACCCACCCGGGGCTCGTTTTTCTCGCCTGCGGGAGAGGGGCTGAGGGCGAGGGCAACACGCCCCCCCCGCCCGGCCTACGCCGCCCCGTATCCCCCGCCTCCCGGCGTCTCGATCACGAACACATCGCCCACGCCCATCTCGGTGCGCGCCACGTGGGGCAGCGTCTCCTCGCGGCCATCGGCGCGGATCACGCGGTTGCGGCCTGTCGCGCCCGGCTCGCCGCCCGCCATGCGGAACGGGGCATGTACCCGGTTGTTCGACAGGATCGACGCCGTCATCGGCTCGAGGAAGCGCACCTTGCGCACGCCGCCGTTGCCGCCGTGCCAGCGCCCCGCCCCGCCCGATCCGTGCCGGATCTCGTAGCTGTCCAGCCGCACCGGGAAGCGCCACTCCAGCACCTCGGGATCGGTCAGCCGCGAGTTGGTCATATGCGTCTGCACCACGTCGCAGCCGTCGAAGCCGTTGCCGGCGCCGCTGCCGCCCGAGATCGTCTCGTAGTACTGGTAGCGCGCATTGCCGAAGGTGAAATTGTTCATCGTGCCCTGGCTGGCCGCGACCACGCCGAGCGCGCCGTACAGCGCGTTGGTGATGCACGAGGACGTTTCGACATTGCCCGACACCACCGAGGCCGGATAGCGCGGATTGAGCATCGACCCTTCCGGTATCACCACATGCAGCGGCTTCAGGCAGCCGGCGTTCAGCGGGATGTCCTGGTCGACCAGCGTGCGGAACACATACAGCACCGCGGCCATGCAGACCGCGCGCGGGGCATTGAAGTTGTTGGGCAGCTGGTCCGAGGTGCCGGTGAAATCGACCGTCGCCTCGCGGCGCTCGCGGTCCACCGTTACCCGCACGCGGATCTGGGCGCCATTGTCGAGCGGATAGGCATAGCTGCCGTCCGTGAGCGCCGTGATCACGCGCCGCACCGCTTCCTCGGCGTTGTCCTGCACATGGCCCATATAGGCGCGCACCACCGGCAGGCCGAAGTGCGCAACCATCTTGCGCAGCTCCTCGACGCCCTTCGCGTTCGCCGCGACCTGCGCCCGCAGATCGGCCATGTTCTGGTCCACGTTGCGGGCGGGGTAGCGCGCGCCGGCCAGCAGCGCGCGCATGCCGGCATCGTCGAGCACGCCGCCATCGACCAGCAGGAAGTTGTCGATCAGCACGCCCTCCTCCTCGACCACGGTCGAGTCCGGCGGCATCGAGCCCGGCGTGATGCCGCCGATATCGGCGTGATGGCCGCGCGAGCCGACGTAGAACAGCACCTCGCGGCCGTCGGCATCGAACACCGGCGTGATCACCGTCACGTCGGGCAGATGGGTGCCGCCGTTATACGGGTCGTTCAGCACATAGACGTCACCGTCCTTCATCCGTCCGGCATTGCGCGCGATCACGGTCTTGATGCTCTCGCCCATCGAGCCCAGATGCACCGGCATATGGGGCGCGTTGGCGATCAGATTGCCTTCGGCGTCGAAGATCGCGCAGGAGAAGTCGAGCCGCTCCTTGATGTTGACCGAGTACGCGGTGTTCTGCAGCCGCAGGCCCATCTGCTCGGCGATCGACATGAACAGATTGTTGAAGACCTCGAGCATCACCGGATCGGCCTCGGTGCCGATTGCGCGCCGCTGCGGGCGCGGCACCGCGCGCGTCAGCACCAGATGGTCGCGCTCGGTCAGCAGGGCCTGCCAGCCGGGCTCGACCACCGTGGTGGCGTTCTGCTCCGCGATGATCGCCGGACCGGCGAGGCGGTCCCCAGGACGCAGCGTATCGCGCCGGTAGAGGCCGGTCTCGTGCCAGGCGCCGCCGCTGAACATGCGCACCGTCTCGGCGGGCTGCGGCGGACCTTCCCGTGGCGCCAGCGCGGGCGGGCGCTCCTGCGGCGCCTGCGCGACGCCGACCGCCTCCACCGAGACCGCCTCGACGATCAGGCTCTTGTCGGGCATCAGGAAGGCATAGCGCTGGCGGTAGGCGGCCTCGAAGCCGGCGCGCATCGCGGCGGCGTCGCCGAACGGCACCACCAGCGCCGAATCGGTGCCCTCGTAGCGCAGATGGACGCGCCGCAGCACCTCGATGCGGCCCGCGTCCTCGCCCTGCTCCAGCAGCTCGTCGCGCGCCTGCTGCGCGAGCGCGTCGAGCCGCTGCGCCAGCATCGGCACCGCGGCCTCGTCCAGCTTCGCTTCGATGGACAGCTCGCGCATCGCCGTGCGGTCGGCCAGGCCCATGCCGTAGGCCGACAGCACGCCGGCCAGCGGATGGACGAACACGGTCTGCATGCCCAGCGCATCGGCCACCAGGCAGGCGTGCTGCCCGCCGGCGCCGCCGAAGGTGGTCAGCGTGTAGCCGGTCACGTCGTGGCCGCGCTGCACCGAGATCTGCTTGATCGCGTTGGCCATGTTGCCGACCGCGATCTCGATGAAGCCCTCGGCGACCTGCTCCGGCGTGCGGCGGTCGCCGGTCTGCTCGGCGATTTGCGCGGCCAGCTCCTCGAAGCGCGCGACCACGGCATCGCGATCGAGCGGCGCGTCGGCGCGCGGGCCGAACACCGCCGGGAAATGCGCGGGCTGGATCTTGCCCAGCATCACGTTGCAGTCGGTCACCGCCAGCGGGCCGCCGCGGCGATAGCTGGCCGGCCCGGGATTCGCGCCGGCCGAATCGGGGCCGACGCGATAGCGGCTGCCGTCGAAATGCAGCACCGAGCCGCCGCCCGCCGCCACCGTATGGATGCTCATCATCGGCGCGCGCATGCGCACGCCGGCCACGCTGGTCTCGAACACGCGCTCGAAGTCGTTCGGGTGCTTGCCGCTGAAGTGCGACACATCGGTCGACGTGCCGCCCATATCGAAGCCGATGATGCGGTCGAAGCCGGCGCGCTGCGAGGCGCGCACCATGCCGACGATGCCGCCGGCGGGTCCCGACAGGATCGCATCCTTGCCCTGGAAACGATGCGCATCGGTCAGGCCGCCGCTGCTCTGCATGAACTGCAGGTTCACCCCCGGCATCTCGCGCTCGATCTGCTCGACATAGCGGCGCAGGATCGGCGACAGGTAGGCGTCGACCACCGTGGTGTCGCCGCGCGGCACCAGCTTCATCAGCGGCGATACCTCGTGCGACACCGAGACCTGGGCGAAACCGAGCTCGCGCGCGATCCGGGCGGCGCGGGCCTCGTGATCGGCATGGCGATAGCCGTGCATCAGCACGATCGCCACCGCGCGGATGCCGTCGGCCCGCACGCGCAGCATCTGTTCGCGCAGCGCCGCCTCGTCCAGCGGCTGTACTACCTCGCCATGCGCGCCGATGCGTTCGTCGACTTCCACCACCTCGCGATACAGCAGCTCGGGCAGCACGATGTTCAGGTCGAACAGCCGCGGCCGGTTCTGGTAGGCGATGCGCAGCGCGTCGCGATAGCCGCGCGTGATGAACAGCGCGGTGGGCTCGCCCTTGCGCTCGAGCAGCGCGTTGGTGGCCACCGTGGTGCCCATCTTCACCGCGGACACCAGGCGCGGCGTGATCGGCTCGCCCGGGGCCAGACCCAGCAGATGGCGGATGCCGGCCACCGCCGCGTCGGCGTATTGCTCGGGGTTCTCGGACAGCAGCTTGTGCGTGACCACGGTGCCGTCCGGGCGCAGGCCGACGATATCGGTGAAGGTGCCGCCGCGATCGATCCAGAATTGCCAGCGAGGGTCGGGCGTGGCGGCTTGCGATTCGGCTTGCGTTTCGGCTTGCGTTTCGGCTTGCGAAGCGGACTGCGATGCGGCGGACTGCGATGTGGCTTGCGACTCGGAATGGGACACGCGGAAGTACCTCGGAAGGAAATGAGGATAGTCGTCGGGCGTGCAGCCGCACGTGAGCTCGACGCGGTGAATTCGTGCGGCGCTACAGCGACGTCGCGGAACGCGCCGCCTGCTCGTACAGCCCGGTCAGCACGCGCAACAGCCGTGCCAGTTCGCCGATCTCGGCGTTCTCCGCGCTGCCCGGGGTCATATTGCTGGTCAGGCATTGCTCGCGGATTTCGCGATACCGGGCGCACGCCTCGGTGCCTGCCGTGGTGGTGCTGTAGGTCGCCTCCTTGCCGACGCGCACGCCGGCAACCAGGCCCATGCCCTGCAGCTTCTTCAGCGAGTAGGTCACCAGATGGGTGTCCTCGACGTTCAGCACGAAGCAGATGTCGGCGAGCCGCTTGGCGCGCCCGCGGTGGTTGACGTGGTGGAGCACCAGCACGTCGAGAAAGGTCAGGTCGCGCACGCCGGCCGCGCCCATGCAGCGCACCACCCAGCGGCTATAGGCGTTGTAGGCGGTGTTCAGGCCGAACTCGAATTCGGACAGCTCGGGACTGCGCGACGACACCAGATGCGCGGACGACACGATGCCGGCGCCGGCCTGGCGCGCGACACCTTCGGCGGCCGCGGCATCGGTGGACACCACCACGGCGGAAGGCATGTCGGGAGAAGCAACATCGTCGCGGCGGCTCGGCTTTCGGGCCATGGACAGGACTCCTGCAGTGGGACAGCGGAGAACGAACGGCTTGGCGCGTCGCGGATCGCGTGGTTTGCGGATCGCGGATTCCTGATCGCGAATCTTCGATCACGGGCGCCGTCTAGGGATTTCCCGGAGGCCGCGGCGGTAATTTCAGCTTGACAGTTTATCGACAAATTATGAGCATGAGTACCCGGTAACGATGGGGATTGCGCGGCACTGCAGCGACCGCTTCCGTGTGCAATTTGCGCACGAATCCTGGGCATCCGGCGCGCCGCGCACTGTCGCGGGGCAAGCGGCAACGACATTCAGGGCGCGCGCCTGCCTGCGTCTTCACGCTTTCCCTTGTCTGCATTGTTTGCCTTATCGTTGTCTGCTTGCAGCGAACGTACGGTGTCGATGCGCATTACCGTTTCCGACTCGTTTCCGACGTTGTTCACCGCCCGATCTCACCGCCCGAGCCTGCACCCGATGACGATGCCCGCCACACTGCTTCCCGATATCGACACGCTGAACCGACTGGCCCGCGATGGCCGGCTCTCGCGCACGGCGCTGTTGCAGCAGGCGCAGGCGCGTGCCAGGGAACCAGCGGCGCAGGCGGTATTCCTGCAGACCAGCTTCGATAGCGCCGCCAGCGCGGCGCAGGCCGCCGATGCCGCGGCGCTCGCCGGCAAGCCGCTGCATCCGCTGGCCGGGCTGCCGGTATCGATCAAGGACCTGTTCGATATCGGCGGCGAAATCACGCGCGCCGCCTCGACGGCACGCGCCGATGCGGCGCCGGCAAGCGAAGACGCCCCGGTCGTCGCACGGCTGCGCGCGGTGGGTGCCGCGCTGGTCGGCCGCACCAACATGACCGAGTTCGCCTTCTCCGGCGTCGGCATCAACCCGCACTACGGCACGCCGGTCAATCCGCACGACGGCGCGGTGGCGCGCATCTGCGGCGGCTCGTCGTCGGGCGCCGCGGCCTCCGTGGCGCTCGGCCTCTCTGTCGCGGCGCTGGGCAGCGATACCGGCGGTTCGATCCGCATCCCGGCCGCGCTGTGCGGCCTGACGGGCTTCAAGCCTACCGCCCGGCGCGTGCCGCTGACGGGCGCCTTTCCGCTGTCTTTCTCGCTCGATACCGCCTGCGCGATGGCGCGCACAGTGGCCGACTGCGTGCTGGTCGACGGCGTGATCGCGGACCAGGCGCTGGTCCCCGTGCGCAAGGCCGCCGGCGCGCTGCGGCTGGCGGTCCCGCGCCAGCTGTTGCTCGACGATCTCGACGAGACCGTGTCGCGCGCCTTCGATCGCACGCTCGGGCGGCTGTCCGCCGCCGGCGTGCAGATCGAACATGTGGACGTGCCCGAGCTGCTGGAACTGTCGACGCTGAACGCGCAGGGCGGACTGACCGCGGCCGAAGCCTATGC
>NZ_JCBAJO010000010.1:0-52984 GCF_059772245.1 Cupriavidus sp. R6-3 | reverse complement strand
CAGGAGCTCGATGTACCTGCGTGGGGCGCCGATCGGCGTGCCCGGGTGCCGTATCGCGGCGCGCAGTGGCAGGTCGAGCTGGGCGCGCCCGGCGAGGCCCTGCCGGGCCGCTATCGCATCGTCGAGGTCCGCGGTAATACGCTGGTCGTGGTGCCGCGCTAGGCTGCCGCGGGGCAGCACCGCCTTCGTTTTCCCTTCAAGCAACCGATGGAGTCCCCATGCTAGACGTCGCCGGCAGCGTGCTGCCTCTCCTGGTCCTGATTGCCGTGATCGTGCTGCTCGCGCAGAGCTTCAAGATCGTGCCACAGCAGCACGCCTGGGTGCTCGAGCGCCTGGGCAAATATCGCGCGACGCTGACGCCCGGGCTCAACGTGGTGCTGCCGTTCATCGATCGCGTCGCCTACAAGCACATCCTGAAGGAAATCCCGCTCGACGTGCCCAGCCAGGTCTGCATCACCAAGGACAACACGCAGCTGCAGGTCGACGGCGTGCTGTACTTCCAGGTCACCGACCCGATGAAGGCGTCCTACGGCTCGAGCAACTTCGTCGTCGCGATCACGCAGCTGGCGCAGACCACGCTGCGCTCGGTGATCGGCAAGATGGAACTCGACAAGACCTTCGAGGAGCGCGAGTTCATCAACCACAGCATCGTCAATGCGCTGGACGAGGCGGCCTCGAACTGGGGCGTCAAGGTGCTGCGCTACGAGATCAAGGACCTGACGCCGCCGAAGGAGATCCTGCATGCGATGCAGGCGCAGATCACGGCCGAGCGCGAGAAGCGGGCGCTGATCGCGGCCTCGGAGGGGCGCCGGCAGGAGCAGATCAACCTGGCTTCGGGCGCGCGCGAGGCGGCGATCCAGCAGTCGGAGGGCGAACGCCAGGCGGCGATCAACCAGGCGCAGGGCGAGGCCGCGGCAATTCTGGCGGTGGCCGAGGCGAATGCGCAGGCGATCGAGAAGATCGGCCGCGCGATTCGCGCGGAGGGCGGCGTCGAGGCGGTGAACCTGAAGGTCGCCGAGGAATACGTGAGCGCCTTTGCCAATCTGGCCAAGACCGGCAATACGCTGATCGTGCCGGGCAACCTGGGCGAAATGAGTTCGATGGTGGCGTCGGCGCTGCAGATCGTCAAAAGCCAGAAGAGCGCGGGCTAGCCGATTCAGCGACAAGCCAGGCTAGCCCGGCAGGGCCGAGGAGAGGACCGGCGGCGGGACTTATTCCTTGCCGCCGCTCTTGATGATCCGCGCCTTCTCGCGCTGCCAGTCGCGGTCCTTCTCGGTCTCGCGCTTGTCGAACAGCTTCTTGCCCTTGGCCAGGCCGATCTCGCATTTGACGCGGCCGCGCGTGTAATGCAGGTTCAGCGGCACAAGCGTATAGCCGCGCTGCTCGACCTTGCCGATCAGCTTGCGGATCTCGTCGGCCTTGAGCAGCAGCTTGCGGGTGCGCACCGGATCGGGCTTGACGTGCGTGGAGGCGCTCTGCAGCGGGCTGATATGCGCGCCGATCAGGAACAGCTCGGCGTCGCGCACCACCACATAGCCTTCCTTGATCTGCACGCGCCCGGCCCGGATTGCCTTGACCTCCCAGCCTTCGAGCACGATGCCGGCTTCGTATCGCTCCTCGATGAAATAGTCGAAGAAGGCCTTCTTGTTGTCTGCGATGGTCATGCGTGGTGGTGGATGGTAGGGTGCGGCGGCGCCGTGCTGCGGGCCCCGCCGGTTTGGCGACCGCCGGTGGCGGCCGCTGGTACGATGACTGGCGCCGCGGCCGATGGCGGCGTTCCGGCCGGAGGGTGCGCCAGGGCAGGCGCGCGTCGGCTAAAATCCGGATTCTAGCAAACAGACCGGCCCCGGTTGTCGCCCGTGGACAGCCATCGGCCCAGAACCGTCAACTCATGGCAGACGTCCATAAAACCGTGCTGCTCGGTTATTCGGCCGAGCGAATGTACGACCTGGTCACGCGCGTCGAGGACTATCCCAAGTTCCTGCCCTGGTGCGGCGGCGTGGAAGTGTTCGAGCAGACCGAGACGTTGCTCGACGCCAAGCTGCATATCCATTTCAACGGCATCAAGCAGTATTTCCATACCCGCAATACGCAGCATCGGCCGACCCGCATCGCCATGAATTTCGCCGATGGTCCGTTCAAGACCTTCAACGGCTACTGGAATTTCATTCCGCTGCGCGAGGACGCCTGCAAGATCGAATTCCATCTGCATTACGAGTTCTCCAGCATCATCCTCGAGAAGATCATCGGGCCGGTGTTCAGCATGATCGCGAATACCTTCGTCGACGCCTTCGTCAAGCGCGCGGAGGTGGTCTATGGCAATAGCTGAGCCGGGCGGGGCGACCGTCCGCGTGGCGGTCTGCCATGCGAAGCCGGACGCGGTGTTCATGAAGGAGATCGAACTGCCCGCCGGCAGCACGATCGCTGCTGCGATCGAGGCCAGCGGCGTGCTGGCGGCCCATCCGGAGCTCGATCCGGCGACACTGCGCGTCGGCATCTTCGGCAAGCTCAAGACGCTGGAAACGGCGGTGCGCGAGGGCGATCGCATCGAGCTCTACCGGCCGCTGGTGGCCGATCCCAGGACGGCGCGACGGCGCCGCGTGCAGAAGGCGCGCGAGGCCGGCACGCGGGAAGGGCAGAAGTGGATGCGCGGCGGCGGCGACAGCGAGGCGGTGGGGCGCTGAACCGTCGGCAGGCGAGGGCGAAAAGCCGCCCAAGCCAGCCCAATCCGGTCGGTCCCAATCCGGTCGGTCCTGACCCGGCCCTAAGCGATCCGTTTGCCGGCCTGGCCCGATTCGGCGGTTTCGCCGGCTTCGGCGCTTGCCGGCTCACCGGCACCCGGTGCCGGCCCCGCGGCCTTGTCCCCCGCATGCAGCCGCACCGACCACGCCACGCCGATCATCAGCAGCACGATCGCCGCCAGCTCCAGCGGCCGCGGCCAGCGCTGCTCGTACAGGAAGCCGTAGGCCAGCGCGAACAGCGTCTCGAACACGATCATCTGGCCCGACAGCGTCAGCGGCAGCCGCCGGCTGGCGATATTCCACAGGTTGTTGCCGATCAGCGAGGCGCCCAGCGCCACCGCCGCATTGACCCACCAGAACCATTGCCAGTCGCGCCCGCTGCCCGGGGCGGTCAGCACATCGCGGAACAGCAGCCAGCCGACCAGCGCCAGCAGCGCCGACACGATGCCGGTCGACAGCCCGTACAGCGCCGACCATTCGTTGCCGCTGTATTGCGGATTGCGCTGCAGGTAGCGGGCATTGTCGACGGCGTAGAGCGTCCAGCAGACCAGCGCGCCGGCCGCGCAGACCACGCCGGCCAGCTTCTGCCACACCGGTCGCGCCGCCTCGGCGGCCGCCGCGCCGTGGGCGCCGTGTCCGCCGCCGCCGAACAGGTCCAGGTTGATGCAGGCAATGCCGACCGCGACCACCAGCAGCGGCAGCAGCAGCCGCGACAGCGGCACCGCGCCGTGGTCGCGCCGGCCCATCACGGTGACGGAGATCGGCAGGATGCCGATGATCAGCGAGGTCGGACCGACCCCGGCCAGCTGCACGCCGAAAGCCAGCAGCACGTAGTAGAGCAGGTTGCCGGTGAAGGCCTGGCGCAGCAGGGCGATGCAGTCGGCGCGGGTCAGCTTGCGGGCGATGCGGCGCATCAGCGGCGCCGCCGCCACCGCGGCCACCAGCCCGTAGGCCAGGTAGCGGCCGATCGCCAGTTCCCACGGCGAAAACACCGGCAGCAGTTTCGGCGCGATGAACACCATGCCCCAGAACGCGCCGGCCAGCAGGCCGCACAGTACGCCGATTCCCATCCGTTTTGCCGCGCTGGACGCGCCTCCGCTCAGAAAAGCCTCAAAGCATAGCATTGGCCCGGCAGTTTCCGCGCACGCGGACGTCATGCAAAGGGCGGTTCCTGTATAATTCGATTTTGCGCCTAGAGGAATCGCTATGCGTCTTGTCCAGAAAGCACTCACGTTCGATGATGTGCTGCTCGTGCCGGCCTACTCGGCCGTCCTCCCCCGGGATGTCTCCCTCCGCACCCGCCTGACCCGCTCGATCGAATTGAACATTCCGCTGGTTTCCGCCGCCATGGATACCGTGACGGAAGCGCGCCTTGCGATCGCCATGGCGCAGGCGGGCGGCATCGGCATCGTTCACAAGAACCTGAAGCCAGCCGACCAGGCCCGGGAAGTCGCGCGGGTCAAGCGCTTCGAATCGGGCGTGCTGCGTGATCCGATCACCATTTCGCCGGACATGAAGATCCGCGACGTGATCGCGCTGTCGCAGCAGCACGGCATTTCGGGCTTCCCGGTGCTGGAAGGCAAGACCGTGGTCGGCATCATCACCAACCGCGACCTGCGCTTCGAGGAAGAACTCGACGCCCCGGTGCGCGCCAAGATGACCCCCCGCGAGAAGCTGGTCACGGTGGCCGAGGGTGCCAGCCTGGACGAGGCCAAGCGCCTGATGAACCGGCACCGCCTGGAGCGCGTGCTGGTCGTCGACGACGCCTTCCAGCTGCGCGGCCTGATCACCGTCAAGGACATCCAGAAGGCGGTCGAGCACCCGCTGGCGAGCAAGGACGACCATGGCCAGCTGCGCGTCGGCGCGGCGGTCGGCGTCGGCCCGGACAACGACGAGCGTGTCGAACTGCTGGTCAAGGCCGGCGTCGACGTGATCGTGGTCGACACCGCCCACGGCCATAGCCAGGGCGTGCTGAACCGGGTCCGCTGGGTCAAGGACAACTTCCCGCACGTGCAGGTGATCGGCGGCAATATCGCCACCGGCGAGGCCGCCCGCGCGCTGGTCGAGCATGGCGCCGACGGCGTCAAGGTCGGCATCGGCCCGGGCTCGATCTGCACCACGCGTATCGTCGCCGGCGTCGGCGTGCCGCAGATCACCGCGGTGTCGAACGTGGCCGAGGCGCTGGCCGGTACCGGCGTGCCGCTGGTGGCCGATGGCGGCGTCCGCTACTCGGGCGATATCGCCAAGGCGCTGGCAGCCGGTGCGCACACCGTGATGATGGGCGGCATGTTCTCGGGCACCGAGGAAGCGCCGGGCGAAGTGTTCCTGTACCAGGGCCGCTCGTTCAAGAGCTACCGCGGGATGGGGTCGGTCGGCGCGATGAAGGACGGTGCGGCCGATCGCTACTTCCAGGAAGACAACACCGCCAACGTCGACAAGCTGGTCCCCGAAGGGATCGAAGGCCGCGTGCCCTACAAGGGCTCGGTGATGGCCATCATCCACCAGCTGACCGGCGGCGTGCGCGCCTCGATGGGTTATTGCGGCAGCAGCTCGATCGCCGAATGGCACGAGAATGCGCAGTTCGTGCAGATCACGGCGGCCGGCATGCGCGAGTCGCATGTCCACGACGTGCAGATCACCAAGGAAGCACCGAACTACCATATCGACTGACGTCAGCGACTGACCGGCGAACGCCGCGCCATTCGCGATGCCAGTGACGCGCGGCTGCACGGCCTGAAGGCGGTGCAGCCGCGCGTCATATCCGGGCCGCGCATTGCACGCGTAACACGCGGGCCGGCCGGCGATGCTGACCGGCCCGCTGGTTTTTCGCGGTTTCAGTTGTCGGTCCGCCAAATTGTTGGTCCGCTCGTCAGTCGGGAATCAGTCGGAATCAATCGACGTCAGTCCGCCAAGGAGAATCGATGAAGGTCCTGCTCCGCGCCGTGTTGTTCTTCGATGCCCTGTTCGACCTCGCGCTCGGCGCCGTGCTGCTGCTCGCGCCGTTCGCCACCTTCTATGCCGCGTTGCAACTGCCGCAGCCGCAGCCGGCGCTGTACGGCCAGCTGCTCGGCATGGCGCTGCTCGGCTTCGCCTGGCTGTTGGCCCAGGCGGCGTTCCGCGGCCAGCTGACGGTTCCGGTCGCACGCATGGCCGGGCCGGTCAATCTGGCCAGCGCGGTGCTGATCGCGGCCTGGCTGATCTTCTTCGATCTGCCGGTGCAGGGCGCCGGCCGGATCTGGCTAGCACTGCTGGCCGCGATGCTGGCCTTCTTCGCGCTGGTGCAGATTCCGCTGGCCAAGCGCATCCGCAATCGCGAGCGCGAGGAACTGCTGCGCCGCGAGGCTGAACTGGCGGCGGCCAACCGTCCCGCGGCCGCTGCGCCGACCATTCACCCAACCCCATCCCCCGAAGTCCGGCGCGAGCCGGTCATCACGCCGCCGCCCGGCTACGGTCCCGGCACCGAAGTGGTGACCGATGTCGAACCGGTCGACACGTCAATCGCTCCCCATCATGCACGACAAAATCCTCATCCTTGATTTCGGCTCGCAAGTTACGCAGCTGATCGCGCGACGCGTCCGCGAGGCGCACGTCTATTGCGAGATCCATCCGAACGACGTGTCGGACGAATTCGTGCGCGAGTTCGCGCCGAAGGGCATCATCCTGTCGGGCAGCCACGCCAGCACCTATGAGGACCATCAGCTGCGCGCGCCGCAGGCGGTGTGGGACCTGGGCGTGCCGGTGCTGGGCATCTGCTACGGCATGCAGACCATGGCCGTGCAGTTGGGCGGCAAGGTCGAGTGGAGCGATACCCGCGAATTCGGCTACGCCGAGGTCCGCGCGCACGGCCATACCGAGCTGCTGAAGGACGTGCAGGACTTCGTCACGCCGGAAGGCCACGGCATGCTGAAGGTCTGGATGAGCCACGGCGACAAGGTTACCGAACTGCCGCCGGGCTTCAAGCTGATGGCGTCGACGCCGAGCTGCCCGATCGCCGGCATGGCCGACGAAGCGCGCGGCTACTACGCCGTGCAGTTCCACCCCGAGGTCACGCACACGGTCAAGGGTCGCGAAATGCTGGAGCGTTTCGTGCTGAAGATCGCCGGTGCCAGCCCCGACTGGGTCATGCGCGACCATATCGCCGAGGCGGTGGCCAGGATCCGCGAGCAGGTCGGCGACGAGGAGGTGATCCTCGGCCTGTCCGGCGGCGTCGATTCGTCGGTGGCTGCGGCGCTGATCCATCGCGCGATCGGCGACCAGCTGACCTGCGTGTTCGTCGACCACGGCCTGCTGCGCCAGGACGAGGGCAAGCTGGTGATGGAGATGTTCGCCGGCCGCCTGCACGCCAAGGTCGTGCACATCGACGCCTCGGAACAGTTCCTCGGCCATCTGGCCGGCGTCACCGATCCCGAGCAGAAGCGCAAGATCATCGGCCGCGAATTCGTTGAGGTGTTCCAGGCCGAGGCGAAGAAGCTGACCCGCGCCAAGTGGCTGGCCCAGGGCACGATCTACCCCGACGTGGTCGAGTCCGGCGGCACCAAGACCAAAAAGCAGACCACCATCAAGAGCCACCACAACGTCGGCGGCCTGCCGGAGACGCTGGGCCTGAAGCTGCTAGAGCCGCTGCGCGACCTGTTCAAGGATGAAGTGCGCGAACTCGGCGTCGAACTTGGCCTGCCGCCGGAAATGGTCTACCGCCATCCGTTCCCGGGCCCCGGCCTGGGCGTGCGGATTCTCGGCGAGGTCAAGCGCGAATATGCCGACCTGCTGCGCCGCGCCGACGCGATCTTCATCGAAGAGCTGCGCGGCACCATCGCCACGGCGCAGGACGCCGCCGCAGGCCTGTGTACCGAAGACCAAGTCGGCAAGAGCTGGTACGACTTGACCAGCCAGGCCTTCGCCGTGTTCCTGCCGGTCAAGTCGGTCGGCGTGATGGGCGACGGCCGCACCTACGACTACGTCGTCGCGCTGCGCGCGGTGCAGACCACCGACTTCATGACCGCGCATTGGGCGCATCTGCCGTACGCGCTGCTGGGCCGCTGCTCGAATCGGATCATCAACGAAGTGCGGGGTTTGAACCGGGTCGTGTACGACGTTTCGGGGAAGCCGCCGGCGACGATCGAGTGGGAGTGAACCAGCGTTCAGAGCTGGTCTGCACCACGCACCGCCAAGACACACCGAAGCCCGCGTAACCGCGGGCTTTTTTCATTCTCAGCCCGACACTGTCCAGCAAGCTCAACCCTTCTCGTGGTCGTTGCCACCGTGCGCGGCGATGAACATGGCGACAGCCGACCGGCAATAGGATTCGATTTCGTTGTCGTCCTGTGCTCTCGCCTCATCGAAGCGTGCGATGAGCAGGAGATCGGATCCCTTGAAAAGCGCGGCAAACAAGCGGGCGGACCGGAGAGGATCGGGCACGTTCAGTACCGCCTTCGCGTGCAACTGACGCAACAGGGCCTCGATTTGGGCGATGACATGGGCGGGGCCGGCTTCGTAATGGCGCTTGCTTAACGACTTTTGATTCGTCTTGTCGGCCATGATCATGGCTTCGACACTGCGCACGTCCGGGTTCAGCAGCGTGCGGAGCAGGGATGATCCCACCGCCATCAGCTGGTCTTCGGCCGAACCGTCGACGCCTTCAAGAAGGGCCTGTGGTGCGAACTGATGGCAGCGGGCCGCGATGGCCGCGCTGAACAGCGCCTCCTTGTTCTCGAAGTGCCGATAGATGCTTAGCTTGGATATCTTCGCGCGCTGGGCGACCTTGTCCATCGTCGTCGCCTGAAAACCCAATTCCACAAAGAGTTCGCACGCGGCGTCGACGATCGTTTGGCCAAGCGCCTCGTTGGCGGGCCGCCCGCGCCGGCCCTGGTTGTTTTCGGTCACGACAATTCCAGTACTTGACAGTATTCAAATTCGTGCATTACGATACCATTAAGTATCGTAAATGGTCAAGCACGGAGCCCATCACCATGAATGACGTCATCATCATCGGCGGCAGCTTTGCCGGGCTCGCCGCCGCCCTGCAGCTCGGCCGTTCCCGCCGCAAGGTCACCGTTCTGGATACCGGCCTGCCGCGCAATCGCTTCGCCGACCACTCGCATGGCCTGCTGGGCCACGATCACAAGCCACCGCTCGACATCCTGGCCGAGGCGCGGCAGCAGCTGATGCGTTATCCCACGATCAGGCTGGTCAGTGCCCGGGCCGAGAGCGTCTCCGGCGCCATCGACGATTTCTCGGTCCTCACTGGCGATGGCGAAAGCCTTGCGGCGCGCCGCCTGATCCTGAGCTATGGCGTCGCGGACCAGATGCCTGATGTTCCGGGCTTTGCCGAAAGCTGGGGCACGTCCGTCGTGCCTTGCCCCTATTGCGACGGCTTTGAAGTCGCCGGCCGGCATTGGGGCCTCGTCTGGTCCGGCCCGCCGTCGCACAACCATGTCAGGCTGTACCAGGACTGGACCGACACGTTGACGGTCTTCGCCAATGGTCACGACCTTTCACCCGATATCCGGGCCGATCTGGCGCACCGCAATATACCTGTCGTCGATGGCCGGATCACCGAAATTGACCATGACGAGAGCCATAACACCACCGTCAAACTCGATGCCGGCGCCAATGTCGCGGTCGACATCCTGTTCGCGCATCCGCGCAACAAGCCGTCCGCAAGCCTGCATGAATCGCTGGGCCTTGCCACGGTCGATACGCCCCTGGGCATCGCCCTCAAAGTCGACGAGCGCCGCGAAACAAGCATGCCCGGCGTCTACGCCGCGGGCGACCTCGCCAACCCCCTGATGCACTCGGTCACCACGGCATCATGGCAGGGCGCGATGGCCGGTATCTTCGCCCAGCAATCGATGGTGACTTGAGAGCACAGGGTTGGCTCGAGACGATACGCGCCTTCGCATCGGTTCGGATCGTCCTTGTCTTGATCGACGGGTAGCTGGTTGAGCAGCTCCAGCGATGACGGACTACCCTGGACGGCGGTCCGTCATTCCTCCGGTAGTCGTCCACGAGGTTGAAGCGGTCGAACCGCCGGCGGTAGTCCCGGGCCGTCGGCCGCCATGCTTCCGGCAGATTACGAACGGCCGTCACTCCGGCTCAATCCCGGCCCCCTTGACGACACGGCCCCATTTCTGGATTTCGGCATTCTGAAACGCGCGCAGCTCCGCGGCCGTCGTGGTCCAGGGCTGTGTCGCGGAATTGCGGAAGAAGGCGCGCGCTCCCGCGCTGCCGACCGCCGTAATCAGTAGCTGTCGCAGCCTCGCGGCAACGGGGGCGGGCGTTCCTGCCGGCACGTAGGCGGCGAACCAGTACCCCATGTCGTAGCCCTTGATGCCGGCCTCATCCAGGGTCGGTATGTCCGGAAGCTCGGGCAGCCTTTCCCGGGTGGACGCGCCAAGTGCGCGGAGTTTGCCCGATCTGATCTGCGACAGGCCGGTGACCGTGTCGATGACCATCATGTCGATATGACCGCCGAGCAGATCGTTCAGGGCGTTTGGATTGCTGTTGTATCCGACCCAGACGATGTCCGTACCGGTCAGCTGCTTGAGCATTTCGCCCGCCATTCGGCTGGAGGAATTGCCGCTGCCGAAGCTCAGTTTTCCTCTCGCCTTCCTGGCTGCCTGCAGCAGATCGTCGACGGTGCGGAAAGGCGCGTCGGCGCGCACGACGAGCACCTGACCGCCACGCCCCAATCCCGTCAAGGGCAGGAAATCCGCGATCGGGTCGTAGGGCAGTTTCTTGAAAAGGTGGGGATTGGCGGCTTGCGTCGTGTTCGTCGTAATCAGCACGGTGTAGCCGTCCGCGGCGGCGCGGGCAACATGCTGTGCGGCAATCATGCCGCTGGCGCCGGGCCGGTTTTCGACGACGACGGCCTTCCCGGTCTGCTGTGCCGTCGACGCCGACAGGGCGCGCGCGAGCAGATCGGTCGCGCTGCCGGCGCCGAACGGCACGACAAAGGTAATCGGCTTTTCCGGAAAGTCGGCCGCCCGTGCCGATATGGCGCAGGCCAGGCCGATGACCGCCGATGCCATCGCGGCTGCCAGACGGGCGATGCGTGTTGTGGTCCGGATCATGGTGTTTGTCTCCTGTTATATGGGACGCGGCGTGCGAGCGGCTTCACCGTGCCATGCACCTGTCCCGAGCGAGCGCCGTAGCTGCGCCTTCAGCGGGATTGCGGGTAGAGGTGGCGTCGTGCGCGGCGCCCCAGGAAATCCCGCACGGCAGCCTTGTGCTCGTCACCGCAAAGCAGGATCGCCTGCATCGCGGCCGCAGTCTCCAGCGCCACGGGCAGCGTCGTTTCGGCCGCGTCCAATACCAGGCGCTTGGCCATGCGCAGGGCCTGGGGCGGGCTGGATGCGATCCGGCGCGCCATGGTGGTACTGACTTCGTCCAGCGCCTCGGGCGAAACGACACGGGACACCATGCCAAGCTGCAAGGCCGTAGGCGCATCGACAAATTCGCTGGTCAGCGTCAGTTCCAGCGCCTTTGCCGTTCCGACCAGCCGGGTCAGGAACCACGCGCCGCCGATGCCGGACACGAGGCCCAGCCGCAGAAAGCTCTCGGCGAAGGTGGCCCGCTCGCTCGCGACGCGCAGATCGCACATCAGCGCCAGGTCGCAACCCGCCCCGATCGCTGCCCCGTTGACCGCGGCGATCGACGGCACCTGCAGTGCCTGCAGGGCATGGGTGATTCGGTGCAACGTGGCTTTCAGCCGCGCCCGGACCTGCGTCGCGGAACCCTGCATCAGATCCGATCCGCTCTCCATGTCCTTGACGTTGCCGCCGGTGCAGAAATACTCGCCGGTGGAGCGCAGCAGTACGCAATGGACGTCTGGCAGGCGATTGGCGGCCTCAAGGGCTTCGGCAAGCGCCTCGGCCATGGCCACCGACATGGCGTTGCCCGTGCCAGGGTCATTGAGGCTCAATGTGAGGACGCCTTCGCCGATGTCTTGCCGAACCAGCGTGTCGGGCAGGGCGTTGGAGGGGCGCATTGCGCGGGCTTCTTCCGATTTCATCGACGTATCCTGGGTCATGTGGATGTGGTGTGGTGAACGACGAGGACGCCGCGCTCGCGCATGGCGTCGATTTCAGGCCGCGTATAACCGCATTCCTCGAGGACATCGGGACCATGCTGGCCCAGGGTAGGCGCGGGCATATCGCGATCCTCTGCACTGGCCGCGTGGGCAGGCCCCGGCGCGAAGCCGGGCATGCGCACCTTGCCGGCGAGCGGGTGGTCAACCCAGCTGTCGAGGCCGCTGGCTGCGTACTGAGGGGATCGCAGCACCTCCTGGTAGCTCGCAACGGGCGCACACAAGATGTCGTGCGCGGCCAATTCCTGCATCCATGCTTCGGTGGTGCGCTGCTGGAACAACGGCGTCAGTACCTGGCGCAGCGCGTCGCGGTGTGCGACGCGGTCAGCATTGCCGGCGAAGCGCGGGTCGTTTTCGAGGTCAGGCGCTCCGAGGACTGCGCATAGTGCTTGCCAACGCTTCGGGTGGTAGGCAGCGACCATGATCCAGCCATCACGCGTCTGGTACGCTTCATTGGGCGCCGCGTACGGGGCTGCGCTGCCCGTCCTCGCAGGCAGCGCGTTCGTGGCGAAGTACGATGCGTAGCCGATCTGCTGCAGCATCAGCGTCGCGTTGTACAGGCTGATGTCGAGGTACTCGCCTTGGCCGCCTTGCCGGGCAGCGTTGACCGCGGCAAGGACGGCGATCGTCGCCAGATAGCCAGCCACCATATCTGCGACCGGGATCGCGACCTTCATGGGCTCGCTGTGCGCGGTGCCAAGCGTGCTCATCAGCCCGCTGGCGGCCTGGATGATTCCGTCCACACCGGCGCGATCGCGCATCGGCCCGGTTTGGCCATAGGCGGAGATCGAGCAGTACACCAGTTTGCGGTTGCTGCGAGCGACCGTGTCATAGTCCAGGCCCAATGCCTGCATGACGCCCGGCCTGAAGTTCTCGACCACCACGTCCGCGCCCTGGATCAGGCGACGGGCAACTTCGCGGCCATCCGCGCATTTCAGGTCCAATGCGATGCCGCGCTTGTTGCGGTTGACGCTCAGGTACACCGCGCTTTCACCCGCTATCCAGGGTGGGCCGATCTGCCGCCCCAATTCGCCACAGGGCGGTTCGACCTTGATGACATCGGCGCCCATGTCGGCAAGCATCATGGTGCAAACGGGTCCCGCGAGGACATGCGAAAAATCGACGACCCGCAGTCCTCGCAAGCTGCGCTTCAACATATCCTGCCTCCCGGATGACACGGCCTCGCTGGTGGCCGCGATCAGTTGTCATGCGGGCAGAATAGGCAGGGGGACCCGGGCCGGCAATCGACTTTATGGGCCGTACGCTTTGACTTTTTGTAAAGGGGATCGCCCGGGCGGATCAGGTTGCTACGAGAGTGGCCAGCCAATCGCGAAATGCGCGCAATGCGCTTGACTGCGGTTTGCCCGTCGGCCACGCGAAGTAGTATGTGTAGTCGCCGCGATCGAGCGTCTGACCGAGTGGCGCCACCAGCGTCTGGTCCGCCAGCTCTTTCTCGATCAATGCCTTCTGCGCGATGGCCACGCCATGCCCTTCGATTGCCGCCTGATAGGCAAGCAACGATGTCTCGTATTTCATGCCATGGGTAGGACTGACGTTGCGCAAGCCTGCCGCGCGCAGCCATAGCATCCAGTCGTCGGGGCGCGCCATCGAGTGGAGCAAGGTCTGCGTGGCCAACTGCTTCTTGTGCGTCAGGCGCACGGCAGGCGAGGTGACGGGAACAAGCTCGTTGCGAACCAGCTGCAGCGTTCGCATTCCCGGCCAACGCCCGTCGCCCAGTTGTATGCCTGCGTCGATGTCCTCGCGCTCGAAGTCCAACGGCGCGAACGAGGTCATGAGCTGAACGTCGATGTCCTTGTGCAGCTGGTGAAAGCTCGCCAACCGGGGGATCAGCCAGCGCACCGCGAACGTGGCGGGCGATCTGATCCGCAAGGTGTTCCGGCCAGGGCTGCTGTTGGTCACCGCCAGGGTGGCTTCCCGCAATGTCTCGAACAGCGGTATCAGGTCGGAAAGGTAACGCGCGCCGGCCGGCGTCAATTCCAGCCCGCCGTGGACGCGGACGAACAGAGGCGTTCCGAGGTAGCTCTCCAGCGCGCGTACCTGCCTGCTGACCGCGGCGGGCGTGACACACAACTCATCGGCGGCCTTGGAAATGCTGAGCAGCCGCCCGGTGGCTTCGAATGCTCGGGCCGGATTCAGTGGGGGAAGCAGGGCGCGACGGACCATGGCAGTAACAGGAGGCGTACGCTGAGTGGTCGTCACTATAACGCCCTGTCCCCCGTGGAGTCAGGACGCCAGTCCGGCCATCAGCACGTATTTGACCTCGACATACTCCTCGATCCCGTAGTAGCTGCCTTCGCGCCCGTAGCCCGAATGCTTGACCCCGCCGAATGGCACCGAGGCGGTGCCCACCGAACCGGAATTCAGGATCACCATGCCCGCCTCGATATCGCGGGACAAGCGAAAGGCTCGGCCGAGATCGCGCGTGCAGGCATAGGCCACGAGTCCGTATTCGGTGTCGTTGGCTCTGCTCACGACTTCGGCTTCATCACGGAAGCGATAGAAGGGGAAGACCGGTCCGAAGATCTCGGTATGGGCAATCGGCATATCGTCATCGAGATCGGTGAGGACGGTGGGTTCATGGAACAGTCCGCCTTTCTCGTGCGGTTTGCCGCCGAGCAGAACTTTGCCACCGCGCCGCTTCGTGTCTTCGACGAGCTGAACGACCTTGTCGAAGCCCGCTTGATTGATCAGTGGCCCGACGACGAATTCCGGCTGCAATCCCTGGTCCACGCGGAATTGGGAGACTTTTTCCACCACGGCGGCGACGACGCGATCGTAGACGCCATCCTGCACGTAGATGCGGTTTGGCGAAATGCAGACCTGGCCGGAATTTCGGAGCTTGGCGGCGATCAGGCCGCTTACGGCGTCGTCCAAATTGGCGTCATCGAAGACGATGAAAGGCGCATTGCCGCCCAATTCCAGTGTCATCTTTTTCAACGCCTGCCCGCTGGCCTCGGCCAGCAGTTTGCCGACGGCGGTGGAGCCGGTGAACGAGATCTTGCGGATCCGGTCGTCGCTGGTAAAGAGCGCACCGATCTCTTGCGGGTTGCCGGTGACCATTTCGAATACGCCCTCCGGAATGCCCGCCTTGCGCGCGTACTCGAGCAGCTTGTACGCGGTCAGCGGCGTTTCTTCGGAGGGCTTGATGACCATGGTGCAGCCCGCCGCCAGTGCCGTCGCGACTTTGCGCGTGATCATCATGAAGGGAAAATTCCACGGCGTGATGGCCGCAGTCGGTCCAACGGGCTCTTTGATGACCATCACGGCGGCATCATTCGCGTGGGACGGGATGGTGTCGCCATAGACCCGCTTGGCTTCCTCGGCATACCACTCGATAAAGCCGAGCCCGTAGTCGATTTCGCCCAGTGCTTCGGCAAGGCACTTGCCGTTTTCCCTGACCATCAATTCGGCAAAGACCTGCTTGTCGTCCCTGACGAGTTCGAACCAGCGGCGAAGCAGCTCGCTGCGTTCCCTGGCGAGTTTGCGCGACCATGCCGGAAATGCGCCGCAGGTCCTGTCTATTGCCGCCTTTACCGCCGCGCCGTTCATGTGGGGCGCGGCCCCGACGCGCGATCCGTCTGCAGGGTTGAGTACGTCGATCATGAGAGTTCCACCGCTCCAGTTGATAGCAATGCGCGCCGCGTCACCACGACGCGGCCTGGCGCTGCGGATTGAATAATGGAATCAAGCTGCGCATGACTCCATGGCAACGGGTCTCTGATGTTTGCCTGATCCTATGAGCGGCAAGAATTCCGGCAAAGGTGCTGGTAAGCTACGCCGCAATGCAGACAAGGGATTCAAGCCATGGCTCGATCTGGCAAAAGCGAGGCGCCAAGCCAGGCGATGTTGGTACAGCGGATGGTGTCCATGCTGGCAGCGCTCGCGCCGCGCGAAGGATATAACCTGTCGGCGTTGCCCGATGTCCGATTCCTGCGTTCCAACCGCCCATTGAAAGCGGTGCCGGTGCTCTACGATCCCGGAATCGTGATCGTTTGCCAGGGCAGGAAACGCGGGTATTTCGGCGATCGGATTTACCTGTACGACGATCGGCATTACCTGGCCGTTTCGGTGCCGGTGCCATTCACCATGGAAACGGACGCCAGCGAAACCGAGCCGCTGCTGGCGATCTACATGCATCTCGATTTCAAGCTCGCCGCCGATTTGATGTTGCAGATCGACCAGCATGGCGGCATGGAACCGACCGAGCCCAGAGGCATGATGTCCAGCCCGATGGACAGCCGGCTATGCGAATCGCTGGTTCGATTTCTTGAGGCGATGAGCCGGCCTCTGGAAGCCCAAATTCTTGGCCCGGCGCTGCTGCGCGAGATCTACTTCCATGTGTTGACCGGGGAGCAAGGGGCGTCGATGCGCGCCGCGCTGTCCATGCATGGACAGTTCGGCAAGATTGCGCGAGCGTTGCGCCGGATCCATGCGTCTTTCCATGTCGACGTCAGCGTCGAGCAGCTGGCGCGCGAAGCAGGGATGAGCGTTCCTGCCTTCCACGCTCACTTCAAGGCCGTCACCAGGACGTCTCCGGTGCAGTACCTGAAGTCGATACGGTTGCATCAGGCTCGCCTGCATATGGTCCGCAGTGGCATGACCGCGGCAGCCGCCAGTGCCGAAGTCGGCTATGACAGCCCCTCGCAATTCAGCAGGGAATTCAAGCGCCTGTTCGGGCGAAGTCCTGTCGAAGAGGTCAAGCGGATGAAGGCGGAATTTGCCGTGCCGCCCCCGCATGCTGGCTCGCCGTTTGTGTCATCGCACTGATGCTACTGATCGCGCTTGTTGCGAGCGGTCCGGCGCTTGGCGTGCAAGCATGCGGCGACGGCCGCGGCCCCCGAGAGGCCGCGTAGCCGGATCAGGCCAATGGCGCGCGCCGGCGTTGCGATCGCATCCACCAGGCCTGCAACACGGAGCCGATCACAAAGACGATCAACCACGCGGCCAGCGCGCCGCGCACCACAGGCGATTGCGGGCCGTCGGCAAGAGGATGGGCGGCGGGCAGTCGCGTCAGCGTCTCGTTGATTCCGGGTACGAGCAGCAGGAAGAAGCTGAACGTGAGACCGAACTGGGACAGGTAGGGTTGGGCGCGGGTCAAGACCGGAATTCGGGGCAGCAACAGCGCGCCGGAGATGGCCAGCAGCGCCAGGATGCCCAGCGCATGGCCGGCGTTGAAGCCTCCGGTGCTGGACAGCCCGAATGACGTCAGTACCGATAGCACCAGCCCAACGAGGTAAGTCTTGCCGGCGTGTGTGGCGCTGTCGATCCTGCAGTGGCGCGCGAAGCTATAGAGGCCAGCGATGACGGGGACGATGCTGATCAGGGTGTGCCCGGACCCCAGGGCGGAAATCGGATGCGGCATAGGACGATGGCTCCTTCAAACCACGGGTTGAAACAACGGGATTCCACGCGCATGGCAACCAACTAGTTGGTCGGTAGCGCAGTGAAAAAATAGCCGGCTCGCGGCCGGTACAAAACAGCGGTCAATTCGCCCCGGTCAGCCGTCGGATCGCCGCTTGCGAGACGGAGGCGAATGCCTCGGGATTATCGAAAGCCCGTGCGGTCAACATGGCGCCGTGCACCGTGGACATGAACGTCTGTGCCTCGACAAGCGGGGTATCGCGCAGATGGAATTGTCCTTTCGCGGCACCGGCTTCAAGGACCGTTGCCAGCCATGCGGTCAGGTCCCCAAAATAGGCTCGCACCTCATGCGCGATCTCTTGCGGGATCATGGGCAATTCGGCGGCAAGCATCGCGCAAATACATATCGGCAAGGTGCCATCGCCTATGCACCGGGACCAGTAATCGATATAGGCCGCCAGCCGCGCCAGCGGATCGCCGATCTGTTGATCGAGCGCGGCCATACCTTGCACTGCCTGCGCCCGGTGCAGCCTGACCACAGTCAGGACCAGGTCCGCCTTGCTCGGAAAATGATGATGGATGCTCGGCTTGCCGATATGCACGCGCTCGGACAGATCCGCATAACTGAATCCGTGATAACCGCCGGCGGCGAGCAATTGCTTCGTATGCTCGGCGATTTCGCTCGCGCGGGGGGAAAGTTCCATATTCATCGGCAATAGGGCTGGATGGTGGAATACGCATGCAAGACATCGCTGATTCGGCTGCCGGGATGCTGTGCTTTGCATTCAACGTTTTGACCAATCTACTAGTTGGTCGGTTGTGTTGTCAAGGCTTTTCGCCCACCCGGCATGGGATGACGCGTGCGACAACGGGACGCCTATTCAGCGGCGTTGGCCGCCTCGCCGAGCTGGGGAGTGCCGGTTCCGCTCCCGATCCGCCACCTCGCGAGCCAACGCGAGGAATGCCTTCATGCCGGCGGAGTGATTGCGCCGGCCGGGGTAGTAGAGGCAAAGCCCCGGCAATGGCGGCGTCCAATCTGCCAGCACGCGAACCAGGCGTCCTGCCTCGATGTCGGCCAGCACGTCCTGCTCCATGAAAAAGCCCAGGCCGATACCCTCGATGACCGCGGCCCGCGCGAGGCTCGCTTCGTCGAGCGTGATCTGGCCGCGCACGTCCACCTGCACCGTCTCGCCGGCCTTCTCGAATCGCCACCGATACAGCGTCCCGTCGGGCAGCCGTACACGCACGCATTGGTGCTTCAGCAGATCGGGAGGGATGCGAGGCTTCCGATGATTCTCGAAGTACACGGGTGAACCCACGACGGCATAGCGTTGAGGCCGTCCGAGTGAAACGGCGATCATGTCGCTCGGCACGAGGTCGGCGACCCGCACGCCGAGATCGAAGCCTTCGGCGACGATATCCACCAATCGGCCTTCGGTGACCAGGTCGACGTTCATCTCCGGGTAGCGGCGGAGGAATTCCAACACCAGCGGGGAAATGATCTCCCGCGCTGCAAATGCGGCGGCATTGATCCGTAGCGTCCCGGCAGGCGTTTCGCGTTGCGAGCCCACGGCCGCCAACGCGCCCTGCATATCCTGCAGCACAGGCCCAACGTTGCCGACGAATTGCCGACCGGCATCCGTCAGCGAGACGCTGCGGGTAGTGCGATCGAACAGGCGAACGCCGAGATTCGCCTCGAGCTTGCCAATGGCATGGCTCAGCGCCGTCGTCGATATCCCGAGATCGATCGCGGCTGCGCGGAACGTTCCACGGCGCGCAATCGCGATGACGGCTTCCAGGTCTTGAAGGGAGGTCCGTTCCATTGTCCCGAATTTTTCATCATGGCATCCGGTTTTATCTTCTTTGTCTGCACAATGGTCAAGCCCTAAACTTCATCCCGAACTTTGCCAGCAAGCAGGAACAGGAGTGAAACGATGAATATTCCGGCCGTTGTGAACGCGTATTTCGAGGCGGACAGGGGCAACGATGCCGAGGCCATCGCACGGGCCTTCGCGACTGATGCGGTGCTTGAAGATGAGGGCACACGGCATCAGGGCGTCGGCGCGATACGCGCGTGGTGGCTGGCGGCCAAGGCGAAATATCGCCACGTCGCCGAGCCGATCGAGATGTCGCGCACAGGCGACGAGATCGCCGTCCGTGCGAGGGTGTCCGGCGAATTCCCGAACAGTCCGATTACGCTGGAATTTCTCTTTACCGTGGAGGGCGACAAGATCGTCGGGCTTCGGATTCATTGATGCCCGGGTTGCAGCGTTCACGTAGGAGCTGCGGGCGGAGCAGCGAAGAAACGGCCTCCCGGGAGGCCTTTTTATCCTCCTGCCGACTCGCTGCTGTCGGCGTACTCAGCCAACGAGAATAGAAGGGTGGCGAAATCGGACAGCCCGAGATCTCTCGTGGTCAGATCCACCATGGCGTCTTCGAGGTCATCGTTCTTCTGCACGGTGACGCCATGCAGTTCGAGAAACGTCAGGCATGTGACAAGACCTGTCCGCTTGTTGGCATCCACGAAGCAGTGCCCTTGGCCAATGGCCCTCGCATAGTGAGCCGCCAGATCGAAGAGGTCATCGACGCCTTCATAGAACTGTGCAGCGGCGACGCGATGGAGCGCACCTTCCAGATATCCCGGGTGCTCGCCGGCCAGCCCGATCTCGGTCTCGAGAATCAGGTCGTGAATCTCACGTACCTGATCTGCAGTGATCGAGATGAAACCTTTGTTCATCGCTTGGCGAGGCGCTTGATCACTTCGTGATGTTTCTGGATGACCTTGCGAGCGGCTTCCTGAACGGTGGATGAGTCAGCGTTCTCGATCACGACGATGCGCCCATCAAGCGAATGTTCGGTCTTCGTGCTTGGTGCGACCTTGTCGGGGCTGGGCGCGCTAGTGACCTTGATTCGTTCCTTGATAGGGACGTTGTATTTGGATAGGGAGACCTTGCTCATTTGAAGCTCCGTCGTATTGCCGGAGTATATCGGCACGATGCCTTCGCCGTGACGACACTACGAGGCCATATCGATGGGGGACGGAAGAAGTGAAGCATTCGCGCGGATTTCCTCAATTTGTTTGTGGAACCTTCACCACCGTCTCCCAAGCCCGCACCACCTCCCCATCCACCGACCGCGGCTCCATCGGAGCCAGCGGTTTTCCGGTGCGCTTGTCGACCAGCACCGAGCGCGCATCCCGCGATCCGAACAGATGCTGCTCGCCCCATTGGCGCAGGGCCACGATCACCGGAAATAGCCGCTCGCCCTTCGGGGTCAGCACATATTCCTGATACGACGTGCCGTCCGATGCCGGGCTGATCTCGAAGATGCCGGCTTCGACCAGCAGGCGCAGGCGATCGGCCAGGATGCTGCGTGCCACGCCGAGCCGCCGCTGGAATTCGCTGAAGCGGCGTACGCCATCGAAGGCGTCGCGCACGATCAGCAGGCACCAGCGATCGCCGACCAAATCCAGCGAGCGGGCAACCGGACAGGTTTCCGTCTGGTTGTCGCGACGTTTTGCCATGGGTACTCCTTCGGTAGGGGGCTGAGTCAGGTCATCTTTTCGTCTTGGTGGTTTCATTTTAAGACCAGTCTGCCTATAATCAAACCAGTCTTGATTTGAGACCACCTTGAGCGCACGTGGGAGGCCACCTTCGAGGCCACCTTCGAGGCCACCTTCGAGGCCCCCTTCGAGGCCACGTTTGAAGCCAGGCTGGAAACCACGTTTGAACCCACCTCGACGAAAGGAGAAACCATGCCGGGCGAACCGCCGACAGGCCCTGTACCCACGCAACCAACGTCGTCCACGAGCCCGATGCCGAGCGCATTGGTGGCGCTGTTTGCCTGTGCCTGCGGGCTCAGCGTGGCCAACGTCTACTACGCGCAGCCCTTGCTCGACGCGCTCGGCGCGCAGTTCGCGCTGGACCATGCCGCGGTGGGCGGCGTGATCACGGCCACGCAGGTCGGCTGTGCCCTGGCCTTGTTGCTGCTGGTGCCGCTGGGCGATCGCATGGATCGGCGGCGCTTGATGCTGGGGCAGGCCGCTGCACTGGTGGGTGCGCTGATCGCGGTGGCCGCGGCCGGATCTGCGCCGGCTTTGCTGGCCGGCATGCTGGCCGTGGGCTTGCTCGGTACCGCGATGACGCAGGGTTTGATCGCCTACGCCGCGACCGCCGGCGCGCCATCGGAGCGCGGAAGGGTAGTGGGGGCCGCGCAGGGGGGCGTCGTGATCGGCCTGTTGCTGGCGCGCGTGCTCGCCGGCCTGATCGCCGATGTGGCCGGATGGCGCGGCGTGTATCTGTTCTCGGCGCTGGCGATGCTGGCGCTGTCTCTGATCCTGTGGCGTCGTCTGCCGGCACAGACGCCCGCGACAACGCGGCTGAGCTATCCACGACTGATCCTGTCGATGCTGACCTTGCTGCGTCAGGACCGCGTGCTGCAGATCCGGGGCGCGATCGCGATGCTGATGTTCGCCGCGTTCAGCGTGTTCTGGAGCGCGCTGGTCTTGCCGCTGAGCGCGCCGCCTTATGCGCTGTCGCACACGGCGATCGGGGCGTTCGGACTGGTCGGCGTGGTGGGCGCGCTGGCGGCCGCGCGTGCCGGCCGTCTCGCCGACCGTGGCATGGGTCAGCAGGTCACCGGCGGCGCGCTGCTGGTGCTGCTGCTCTCATGGCTGCCGCTGTGGTGGTTCGATTCGCACGGCCTGTGGTGGCTGGTGATCGGCATCGTTGCGCTAGACCTCGGCGGGCAGGCCATCCATGTCGCCAACCAGAGCATGATTTTCGCGGCGCAGCGCGACGCGCACAGCCGTCTCGTCGGCTGTTACATGCTGTTCTATTCGGTGGGCAGCGGGCTGGGCGCCATCGCATCGACATGGGTCTATGCGGCCGCGGGATGGCCGGCGGTCTGCCTGCTCGGCGGTGGGATCAGTGCCACGGCGCTGGCGTTCTGGGCGTTGACGCTGCGCCATATGCCACGGGCTTCGGCGGCCTGCGCGCAACCGGCCTAAGCTGAAGGTTTCGGAGAGGGCGCCGCAAAGGAAATCGCTACGCGTGGCGTCTTCTCCGGCCCACGGAAACGCAGCACACGCAGGACACGCACGCCACGCAGGAGGACGCCATGGACGACGACATCAAGACGATGAGCCGCGAGCAGCTGATCGAAGAAGTGAAGCGATTGCGAGCCGGCATCCGCCGCCATCGGGATGCCTCGGGCCACGACCTGTGCTGGCATCACCCCGACCTGTGGGCCTTGCTGCCCGATGCCGCCACGCATACGCCCGCGGTCCCGGACTGGCCGCAGTTCCTGCGCGGCTGCGTCAGGTACCGCGAGTCGCTGGACCGGCAGTGCCCGCAGGCGCCGCGCATCCAGCAGGAATTTGGCGAGTAGGCCGCGAGTCCGTCAGCACTGCGCCGATCCAAACCAGCGCGCCAGCAGCGTATTGACCTCGCGATGGCGCTCGTACTGGACCCAGTGTCCCGCGCCCGGAACGAGGCACCAGTCCCGATGCGTCGCGGTCCCGGTCAGCCGGCTGGCCGCATCGATCGGCGAGGCGGTGACATCGTGCTCGCCCCACATCAGCAGCGTGGGGCCATGGAACGCGTCCAGCGCGGTTTCCAGCAGCGCCTGCCGCGAGATCGCCTTGCTGCGAAAGCGCGTTGCGCGGCAGGCAAGCTCGTGCACCAGCATGGCGGTCTCGTCGATGCCGCCTTCCTCATGCAGCATCAGCGCGAGCAGGTTATGCCGCAGCGCGACTCGCATGGCGTGCGGATCGTCCTTGCGCCAGTCCATCATCTCCATGCGCTGGCGCCGCGTGCCGCCGTGTCCGGCAGGCCCCAGCAGGGCGAGCCGCGCCGTGCCGCCGCGCCTGGCCGCGACTTGGGCGGCCACCAGTCCGCCGAAGGAAAAGCCGGCGAGCGAGACGATCGCATCCGCACCGACCAGGCGGTCCAGCGTCGCGATGACGGTGCCGACCAGGCGATTGAGCCGATCGGCGGCGTGGGGATCTCCCGGCAGCGCATCGGACTGGCCGAAGCCCGGCAGATCGGGCACCCACAGCGTGTGGGTTGCCGACAAGGGCTCGATATTGCGGACCCAATGCATCCAGTTGCCATGGCCGCCATGGATCAGCACCAGCGGCGGCCCGCCGCCGAACTTGCGCCAGACCATCGCGCGGTCGGCATCGTGCACGACGCAGGTCTCGGCGCGTCGGTCCAGGCGGATCAGTTCGGCGTTCATCGCGGGGGCGAGGGGAAGGGCGGGGGAACTCACGATGTCAGCACGAGGGCATCGACGGCGAGCACACCTTGCCCCTCGGGCAGCACCATCATCGGGTTGACTTCGGCTTCGGCGATGCCGAGCTCCGGGCGCACCGCCAGCTGGGACAGCGCGCAGACGGCCCTGGCCAGCGCCTCGAGGTCGCCGCGGGCCTTGCCGCGCAGCCCCGACACCGTCTTCAGGGCCTTCACTTCGGCGACCATGTCGCGCGCGACCTCGACCGTCACCGGCGCCAGCCGGATGCTTCGATCGCGCGCCACCTCGGCCCAGATGCCGCCGGCGGCCAGCATGACGATCGGGCCGGCGTCCGGATCGATACGGTAGCCGACCAGCACCTCGGTCAGGCCCTTGGTCATCGGCTGCACCAGGACTTCATCGCATCGCACGGTCGGCGCGCGCTCGGCCACGTTGGTCTGCAGCGCCGCCAATGCGTTTTCCAGTTGACGGGCGTCCTGAATGCCGAGCACCACGCCGCCCACTTCGGTCTTGTGCGGAATCTCCGGCGAGCAGACCTTGGCGACCACCGGATAGCCGAAGGGCAGCGCCGGCACGGGGCCGTCGATCGGCAGCGTGATCGCCGGCGCGTACGGCACGCCGAGCCGTTCCAGCACGGCGTAGGCCTGCGCTTCGCTGAGCCCGCGCGGCGGCCGATTGCGCTTCGGTTGCGCCGCGGGTTGAATGCCGGGAGCGCGTCGTGCCAGCACCGCGGCAATGGCATCGGCACACGGTTCGGGCGAACGGAAGCATGGCACGCCGGCGGCCGTCAGCGCGGCCAGCGCCTCGGGTGCGTCGGGCACCAGCATCGCGGCCAGCGGCTTGGCGCTGTCGGCGCTGTCGATGATCGGCTTGACCGCGAGCTGCGGCTGGAAGCGCGCCGAGGAGCCGACGACGGCCAGCACGATATCGAACTCCGGTGCCTCGAACATGATGTCGAGCGCCGTCTTCATGACCTTGTAGTTGGTGCCGGCCAGCGTCAGGTCGAGCACGCGTCCCGGCGAGACCGCGATACCGGCTGCGGCCAGCTTGTCGAGCGTCGCCGGGGAGGCCGGTTCCACCACCACATCGCGGATACCGAGCTGATCGACGACCATCGCCGCGCCGCCGCCCGTGGTGGTGACCACGCCCACGCGGCGTGGCTGCGGGCGTGGCGGGCTGTGTGGCGGGCTGTGTGGCGTGCTGCGTGGCTGGCTGTGTCGCTCGCTGTGTGGCTCGCTGTGTGACGGCGTACCCGGCTGCGCCAACGGAATGCGCCGTGCCAGCGGAAACGCTTCCAGCAGCGCTTCCAGCACGCCGACGCGCGCAATGCCGAGATCCTTCAGGAAGGCATCGGCGATATCGTCCTCGCCGGCCAGCGCGCCGGTATGGGTCGCGGCCATTTCGGCGGCGGCGGCCGATCGCCCGAGCTTGTAGGCAATCACGGGTTTGCCGCGCCGGGCGGCCTCGATCGCGAAGGCACGCAGCTTGTCGCCGTGGCGCAGGCTCTCGAGAAACAGCAGGTAGCCGTCGATCGAAGGATCGTCCAGCGTGGCGGAGCAGATTTCGCCGATGCACAGGTCGGCCTCTCCGCCGACCGACACCAGTCCCGCAAAGCCGACGCCGCGCGCCTTGCCGCGCGAGACCAGCGAGCCGATCATGCTGCCGCTGTGCGAGGCGACGAACACCCGTCCCCGCGGCAGTTCCGGCTCGGCGAAGGCCGCATTGGCGGTCAGCACGACGCCGGCCCGCGGATGGATGACACCGAGGCTGCTGGGGCCGAGCACGCGGATGCCGGTCTGCCGGCTCAGGGCATGCAGTTCCGCTTCCCTGGCCGCGCCTTCGGGCCCCGACTCGGCAAAGCCGCTGGCGAGGATGGTCACCACCTTGACGCCGAGGCGGGCGCTCTCGCGCACCACATCGAGCACGGTCTCGGTCGGCGTCAGCACGAACACGTGGTCGGGCACCTGCGGCAGCGAAGCCAGGCTCGGGTAGGCGGTTTCGCCCTGCACCGTATCGCGATTCGGATTGATCGGATAGATCGTTCCGCGATAGCCGGCGGCACGCAGGAATTTCAACGGCCGTCCCGCGGTCTTGGCCGGGTCGTCGGAGGCGCCGAACAGCGCCACGCTGCGCGGAGACAGCAGCGCCTGCGCGAGGGCGGAGTCGATGTGGCCGGATGCTGCAGAGGTTGAATTCATCGCAACTGGAAACGGGGTATGAGGAAAGTCGGTGCGGTCGGCTGGCCTGCTCAGTTTGTGGCTGGCCTGGGCGGGCGCTGCGGGAACGATCGGCCGAACACGCCCTCGGCGATGCGATTTTTCAGCATCTCGATCGAGCCGCCGGCGATCATCCATCCGCGGATGCGGCGCAGGCAATATTCGACGATCGATTCCTGGCTGTAGCCCATGCCGCCCATGATCTGCAGCGCCTCGTTGGCGACGTCCCAGCCTGCCTGGTTGCAGGCCAGCTTGGCCATTGCCGTGCTATGCGCGGACGGCAGGCCGTGCTCGCCCTCCATGGCCGCGCGATACAGCAGAAGCTGGGCGGATTCGAGCTTCATAGCCATCTCCGCGAACTTCCATTGAATCCCCTGGAATTCGCACAATTCGCGACCGAACTGCTTGCGCACCATCGCATGTTCGCGCGCGACGTTGAAGCAGTGGCGGCCGAGCGCGAGGGCGCGCGACGAGTTGCCCAGCCGCTCGACGTTGAAGCCGGCGATCTGGCGCTTGAAGCCGCCTTCGCCAAGCAGCAGGTTGTCGGCGGGAATGCGGCAGTCCTCGAAATAGAGCTGGCACCATTGCTCGCCGCTCATGAATTTCGACGGCTCGCCGACCTGGAAGCCCGGCGCGCCGCGTTCCACCAGCACCGAACCGATGCCGTTGACGCCGGGGCCGAAGCGTACGTAGATCAGGAACAGCTCGGCCTCGGGGCTGTGCGTGGAGAAGATCTTGCTGCCGTCGATCACGTAGTGGTCGCCGTCGCGGCGCGCGGTGGTGCGCAGCTCGGTGACGGCGGAGCCGGCCTCCGGCTCGGTCATGCCGAGCGCGATCAGTTTGCGGCCGGCGAGCAGATCGGGCAGGAAGCGCGCCTTCTGTTCGGGCGTCGCGTATTCGACGAAGGTGCGGATCGGCCCGAAATTGCCGGCCTGCACGATGTCCGCGCTCTTCGGGCAGACCAGCGCGATTTCCTGGATCGCGATGACCGCGTGCATCAGCGTGCCGCCCTGGCCGCCGTCCTCTTCGGGGAAGGCGATGCCGAGCAATCCCTGCTCGGCCAGCATGCGTGCCGCGTCCCACGGGTACTGGGCGGAATGCGCGCGCTGCAGCGCGCCGGGCGCGAGCTTGTCCTGGGCGAACCGGCGCACCGATTCCGCAAATGCCTGATGCTCTTCGCTGAGTTCAAAGTTCATGTCGATGTCTCGGGATGGGGCGGAAGCCAGGCATCAGCTTCCGCTATCCCGAGACGGTTGTGAACTTCGTGTTTGGAGGGCAGGTAGAACTTATCGTCATACCTGGAGCCGCGTGCGGCCGCGTCGGGCGATGCGCGGCGCTCGACGCGCGTCCTTCATTTCGCCGCACGCTGTTCGCGCGCCACGGTGTCGAGCAGCCAGTCCCGGAATGCCGTCACCTTGCGGGACTCGCGCTGCACGGCCGGCCGGACCAGATAGTAGGACTTGCTGCGCACCAGCGGCCGCGCGAATGGCCGGATCAGGCGGCCGGAGGCCAGCTCGGCCTGCAGCATGGCCGCCTGTCCGATCGCGATGCCAAGCCCATCGAGGGCGGCCTGCCAGGTCAGCACCGAACTGCCGAAGCTCATGCGTTCGGTGCGCTCGGCCATCTCGGTCAGGCCCGCGAACGCCAGCCAATCATCCCAGTCGTTGCGGCGATAGTGCGACACCAGCAGGCGGTGGCGCAGGAGCGCTTCGGGCTTGCCCCGGCTGCCGCCGCGATGCGTGCGCAGGTACTCGGGCGTGCAGACCGGTTCGATCTCGTCGTGGAACAGGAAGTCGGCGCTGACCCGGGGCCAGCGGCCGTCGCCGAACTGGATGGCAAGATCGGCGGGATCGCGATCGAAGTCGACATCGGGAATCGCGTTGTCGATGCGCACTTCGACGCTGGGATACTGGGCCTGGAAGTCCGGCAGCCGCGGGATCAGCCATTTCGCCGCGAAGGTCGTGTAGGTGCGCACGCGCAGTGCGCCCTGCGAGGTGTTCTTCAGCAGCCGCGCCGTCGCGGTGGCAATGGCATCGAAGGCCGGGACGACCTCCTCGGCATAGGCCTGGCCGACGCGCGTCAGCGAGACGCCGTGGCGTTCTCGCCGAAACAGCTCGACGCCCAGGTAGCCCTCGAGTACCGCGATCTGCCGGCTGACCGCCGACTGGGAAACGTGCAGTTCCTGCGCGGCAACGGTCAGGTTCTGACTGCGTGCCACGACTTCGAAGACCCGCAGCGGGTTCAAGGGGGGAATACGCCGAGCCATGTTGTCGCGTCCGAGCAATGACTTTTCATTATATCTATGCCATCGGACGCACCATCCCCTCAGGGCAACGAGACCGCGCTGTCGAGCGCCCACAGCTGCCGCAGCAGCGTGCGCGTTCGGGCCGGGCCCAGCACCGGCTCCACCAGCTCGACGAACTTGTCGTCGAGGTCGGCATCGCTCAGCGGCTCTTCGGGATCGCCCTTGCGGTTCGGCTGCAGATGGGTCAGTTCGCGCCCATCGCGCAGGCGTACCGTGACGCGCGCCGCGCGTTGTCCCGGGAAGGCGGCATCGAGCTGGCCGTCGACCGACAGTTCGATGCGCGACATCAGGGCGCGGATCGCCGGATCGGCCAGCCGTTCCGCGGAGAACGCGGCCAGCCGCACGCTGCCATGGATCAGCGCCGAGGCCACGACAAACGGCACGCTGAAGCGGGCCTCGGCCGCGGTGCGCGGGTCGGGGTTGCCGGCAACATCGAGGGCCGGGCGATAGGTGCCGATCCGCACCGCGGCGATATCGTCGACGGAGAACCCATGCGCGCGCTGCAAGGCCTGGGCGCCGTCGATCGCGGCGAAGGTGTGGCCGCAGCAGGCGTGGTTCTTGAAGGTGATCTGCGTGATATGGAAATCGCGGCCCAGTGTTGCGGCGGCCGCCTGCCAATCCGGCCCGTCGCTCATCGCGCGTCCCAGGCCCGCTTCGCCGTCGATCACGTCGAGCGAACCGGTGACCCCGGCCTCGGCCGCCATCGCGGCCAACAGTCCCGCCTCGGCGGCCCGGCCCGAATGCAGCGGCTTGGACATCGAGTCCATGCGAAACGCCTGCTGCAGGCCCGCGGCGAAGGTGGCGCTGGTGGCAAGCGCATGCGCAAAGCGCGCGGCATCGAGCTGGAACAGGGCAGCGGCGGCCCCGGCGGCGCCAAAGGTGCCGACGGTGCCGGTGTTGTGCCAGTAACGGTAATGCGTGCGGCCAAGCGCCGCGCCGATCCGCGTCGAGATCTCGTAGCCGATCACCACCGCGTGCAGGAATGCCGCGCCGCTTGCCCGGCGTTGCTGGGCGGCGGCAAGCGCGGCCGCGATCGTGGGCGCGCCCGGATGGTAGATCGCGTGCTTGTAGATGTCGTCGACCTCCACCGTATGCGCGGCGGTGCCGTTGATCAGCGCCGCGGTTCGCGCGGTGGCCGGGCGCCCCAGGGCCAGGCGGGCATCGCCGCGATCGAGATCGTCGGCGCAGGCGCGCTCCAGCAGCGTGCAAGGCGCGACGACCGCGCCCGGCAGCAATGCCGCATACCAGTCGATCACCGCACGCTTGGCGTGGTGGATCACTTCGCTGGAGCGCGCGCCGGGGCCGGGCTGCTGGGCGAAGGCGGAAAAGGTCTCGATGATGGTCATGGGGTCCGTTCACGTTGGCAGGCTGGCGCCGATGCTCGCGCAGGGCGGTGCGGATGGCAACTTCCAATTGATCGTGCAGGTATGACATACAGGAATGCCAGGGCGGTGCGGGACCAGTGGCGCTGTATTGAGTTTTTCTCATGGCAGCGGGCCGAATCGGAAGTTCTCAGGGGCGAGCGGTTCACACACCATGGCGATGGTTCGACCGGACACGTGCGGTATGTCGCGGTTGCCATGCGGAAAACGGCGGGCACCAGCCGGTCGTTGCCGACGAACAGAGCGCAGCCATGCGGCAATGCGCCATCCCTGATGCCATGACGGAGACATCCATGAAGACATTCGGTCCGATCGCCGGCGCGCTCGCCGCCGGTGCGCTGATCCTTTCCTTTGCCACCGCGGCACATGCCACGCCGTCCGGCTATCCCACCAAGCCGATCCGCATCATCGTCGGCTACCAGGCCGGCGGCCCCACCGATCTGACGGCGCGCTTGCTGGCCGGCAAGCTGCAGGCGGGGCTGGGGCAGCCGGTCATCGTCGAGAACAAGGTGGGCGCGGGTTCCAACATCGCCTCCGACTATGTCGCGTCGGCGCCCCCGGATGGCTACACGCTGCTGCTGGCCGCGGCGCCGATCACGATGACCAAGTACCTTTACAAGGGGCTGAAGTTCGATGTGCTCAAGAGCTTCGAGCCGATCGCCAACGTGATGACGGCGCCGGCCGTGCTGGCGGTATCGACCAGGCTGCCGGCGCACGACCTGCGCTCGCTGATCGCACTGGCGAAGAAAAAGCCGGGGACCTTGACCTTCGGCTCGACCGGCGCCGGCGGATCGCAGCACCTGGCCGGCGAACTGCTGAAGCAGCGCGCGGGCATCGACATGCTGCATGTTCCTTACAAGGGAGCGTCGGCCGCGCTCACGGACCTGATGGCAGGCACCGTCGACATGGTGTTCATGACGTCGATGTCGGCGTTGCCCACGTTGAAGTCCGGCAATCCGCGCGCGATCGCGGTGGCATCGAAGAAGCGCATGCCGCAGATGCCGCAGCTGCCGACGATGGAGGAGGCGGGGCTGCCCGGATTCGAGGCCGATTCGTGGAACGGCCTGCTGGCGCCGGCGGGAACGCCCAGGGAAGTGCTCGACCGCCTGAACGCCGAAGTCAACAAGGCGCTGGCCTCGCCCGACGTGCGCGACACGCTGGTATCGCAGGGGGCCATTGTCGTCGGCGGCTCGCGCGAGCAGTTCCGGCAGTACCTGGTCGAAGAGGTCGATCGCTGGGGCAAGGTATTCCAGACGGTGCACATCTCGCTGCAATGAACGCGGGCCGACTGCGATGGCTGCGATGGCCAGGCGGATTGATTGATGTTTGACTATCTTGTCCGAAGGGACCGGGGAGGGGAAACACCCATCGAGGAGCAGACCCATGCAGCAAGACATCGAGCAGCTATTCGAGCGATACCAGCAGTGCTTCGTGCAGGGCCTGCGCGGCGAGGCCGACCTGGAAACGGTGGCCGGATTTTTTGCCGAGAGTTTTATCACGGCGTGGCCCGGCGGCGTGATGACCGGCACCAACGACGAGCAACTACGCGGCGTGATGGGCAAGGGCTTCGATCACTACCGCGCGATGGGCATGCGCGATATGGCCGTCGACCATGTGGCGGTGCACCAGATCGACCGGATGCATGGCGTCGCCAGCGTGGCGTGGGCCTCCACCTTCGAGCGCCCCGGCGAGGCCCCTCGCGCGGTGCGGTTCAGCGTCCACTACCTGGTCCAGCTGCGCGAGGGCGATGCCAGGATCTTCGGCTGGATCGCCGGCGACGAGGAAGCGGAACTGCGCGCGCAGGGGATCACGTCATAGTGCTTCGCGGTTGAGCCGGTCTTGCCGCGGTGCCAACGCTGGCGCCTCGATAGGCGCCGACGAGCCGCGCGGTGGCGGAGACAGCGCCGCGATCTGCTGCGCGATCCACGCGTCGGCCAGGGCCTGCGCGCGCTCGAGACAGGCGGGTCCGCGCCGCAGATTGTCCAGCCGCAACACCGACAGGTCGTGCAGGCCGGCGGTGGCCAGCGCGTGACGCAGATACGGCGTCAGGAAATCCGGCTGCCCCTTGCCGTCATCGCCGAGCGGCCCGCCGCTGCCGACGATCAGATAGACCGGGCGGTCGGGCAGCATTCCCTTCTTGCCTTCCGGCGTGCGCGCGAAGGTGCGGCCGGGGCGCAGGATCTGGTCGATCCAGGCCTTGAGCGTGGCGGGTACCGTGAAGTTGTGCATCGGCGTGGAGATCACGATGCGATCCGCGGCCCGCAATTCGGCGATCAGCGATGCCGAGAAGGCAAGCACGCCCGTATCGCTGGCCGCATCGGTAGACTCCGCCGCGAGGCTGGCATGCGCGAATGCGCCATCGACCAGGGGCGGCGGACGACGCGCCAGGTCACGCTCGACCACGCGCAGCGTTTCCCGCTGTCGCATCCGCTCGATCAACGCGGCGCCTGTGGCGCGGCTGGTCGACGCCTCCCCATTGGGGCTGGCGCTGACATGAAGCACGGTTTTCATCGTGGCTCCCGATGGTTTATGCCGCAGGTCAGCTCACCGCCTCGGAGAACCGCAGCCCGATGATCCCCACCACCGTCAGCGTCAGGAACAGCAGCCGCTGCCATTGCATGCCCTCGCCGAAGCTGACGATGCCGATCGCGACCAGCCCCAGCGTGCCGATGCCGGTCCAGATCGCATAGGCGGTGCCCACCGGCAGATTGCGCAGCGCCTTGGCCAGCAGGTAGATGCTGGCCAGTCCAGCGGCAACGGCCACCACGCTCGGCAGCAGCCGTGTCCAGCCCTGGTTCAACTTCAGCGCGACGCCCATCACGATCTCCAGCGCGGCGGCGGCAAACAGAAAGGTCCACGCCATCGCTCACGCCTCCGCCCGATCCTGCGTCGCCGCCGCGGGCCGGCGCAACGCCGCGAGACCGCGTTGTACCGCCGGCCGCTCGGCGATGCGCTCGAGCCAGCGGGCCACATGCCGGTATTGCCCGATGTCGAGCCGCAGTTCGTCATGGCTGCGCAACCACGGAAACGCGGCGATGTCGGCAATGGTGTAACGGTCCAGCGCCAGATAGTTCGATTCCGCCAGCCGTCGGTCCACCACCCCATAGAGCCGATGCGCTTCCTTCGTGTAGCGCTCGATCGCTTCGCGATTTCCGCTCTGCGAGCCATGCAGGAACCACCACAGCTGTCCCAGCATCGGCCCGATGCCGCCGACCTGGAAATGCAGCCATTGCTGGACCTGCCACTGCTCGTGGCGCTGCGGCGGATGCAGGGGGCCGTACTGGCTCGACAGATAGCCGAGGATCGCCCCGGACTCGAACACGGTGATGCCTTCGCCGTGATCGACCAGCGCCGGGATCTTGCCGTTCGGGTTGATCGCGAGATAGTCGGGGTGGCGCTGTTCGCCCTTGTCCAGGGCGACATCCACCTGCCGGTAGGGCAATCCGGCTTCCTGCAGATAGATGCTGACCTTCTGGCCATTGGGGGTGTTGGCGGTGTAGAAGGTCAGGTCCGGCGTGGTCAGCCTTGATGGGATGACGGATGACATGGTGGTTCCTCCGATGATGTCCTGCGATATGGCTATGAGTTGCATCTGCAATCGTTGCAGATGCAACTGTAGTCGATGGAGGCGGCTTCGGCAAGCACGGCCATCGGTGGAGCGATCGAAGAGGGCGGCCGGCGGATTGCCGGCGGCACCGGCGTGCTGGCACGGCAGCGGTCGACGCGCGCGTGCCGTCGCCGGGCCGGCGACAGTCACGGCGTGGTGCGCGAGCGTGATGGTGGGAGGGCGGGTTGGTCCCGGTGGTGGGTCGTCAGCCAGTTCCCACCTGGGCCAGGGACCGGCGCAGCGGCGTCAGGAAGGGCGCGATGCGGCCGCGGCAGCGCGCACGGCCTGCGCGGCCCGCTCGAGCGCGTCGGCGAAGCGCCGCTCGTCGGCGGGATCGAATTGGGACAGGAACAGATCGGCGATCGTGGCCTGGTAGATCTTCCACATCTTCTTGCGCAGCGCGCGGCCTTCGCGCGTGATCGTGAGGAAGGCGGCGCGGCCGTCGTCGGCCGAGCGAGTGCGCGTGACCAGGCCCTCGCTCTCCAGCCGGTCGACCAGACGGGTCAGGTTGTAGCGCTCGATGACAAGCGCGTCGGCCAGCTCGTGCATGCGGCGCTTGCCGCCCGGACCGCTCTCCAGGCCCCAGAGCACGTCGTACCACGCATAGGTGGGCAGCCCGGCGTCGGCAAGGCGCCGTTCCACCTCGCGGATGATCAGCCGGTGCGCCCGCACGAAGGAGAACCACAGGTCGGGCCCGTTTGTCGTCATGATGCTCTCCGGTATCGTTGCAGTTGCAATTATGCCGGCGATCGATGCCGCGGGCCAGAGCCGGGGCAGGGGACCGATCCTGTCCCGGCTCGCCGCCTACCAGCGGTGCTGATACATCGCCGTCAGCGTGATGCCCGCAGCCGGCAGCCGGCTGGTATTGCTGCTGTTGCGCAGCAGCTGGCTGTACAAGGGGTAGTAGTCGCGATTGAGCAGGTTCTCGATGCCGATCGTGATGGTGTCCTTGCGCGTCAGCTGGTAGCGGCTGATCAGGTCGAGCGTCGTATAGCTGCCGGTATCGCGCCGCCCGAAGCTGTTCTGGCCATTGAGCCGATAGTCGCGCCCGGCGTAATAGCTGACCTGCAGCCGGTTCGTCCATTGGCTGATCGGCCGGTATTGCAGATAGCCGGTCAGCTTCAGCGGCGGAATGCGGTAGCCCGTCATGTTCTGGAAGCTGCTGCCGCCTTGCGGCTGCTCGCGGCCGCGCATCCAGGTGAAGGTCCCGCCGACGCCCCATTTCTCGTCGTCGGTCAGGTAGTCGGCCGCGGCCTCGACGCCGAAAATGCGCTCCTTGGTGCGGGTCAGGATCAGCCCGTTGTTGAAGCTCTGCACGTCGCCGAGCTTCGAGGTGGTGTAGAACACCGCCACGTTGGCCAGCGTGTTGCTGCCCAGCGCGCCGCGCCAGCCCAGTTCGTAGTTGTTGGTCTTGACCGGCTCCAGGCTCGACGAGTTGATGTCGAAGCCCGGACGCGCGTTGCGGATCTGCAGACCGATGTCGGGCAGCTGGAAGCCCTGGCTGAAGGCGCCATAGAACTCCTGGCCCTTGACCGGCGCAAAGGCGGCGCCGATGTTGAACAGCCACGCGCCGTAGTCGACGGTGCCGCCCTTGACGCCGACCGGGTTGGCCACCTTCGACTGCGACAGCGGCACGAAGTCGTCGAAGCTGGCGCTGGCGCGCTCGTAGCGCACGCCGCCTTCCATCGACCAGCGCTCGTCGAACTTGTGCTGCAGCTGGCCGAACACGCCGCCGCTGCGCGTGGTCAGCGGCGGCATATAGGTCAGCTCGCCGGTGCGCTGGAACACCAGGCCGCCGCTCGCGTCGTAGCGCGCGGCGTTGAACACGTCGAGCGGCATGTCGCTGCGTTCCTGGTTGTAGTCCGCGCCCCACAGCAGCTTGGTCTGCTTGCTGGCGCCCAGCGGCGTGCCGACCGTCAGCCGGCCGCCGAATACGCTGCTGTTCTGGCTGATCTGGTCGACGTTGCCGCCGCGCGTGGCGACCGCGCGCGCGTCGAACGGGGGAAAGCGCGTGAAATAGTCGCGGTAGTAGAACTGCGTCGACACCGTGCTGCCGAAGAAGTCCTGGTGCTGGTAGTCCAGGTTCAGCACCGTGTTGCGCAGCTCGTTCTGGTTTTCGAGCTGCAGGCCGCGAATCGCGCGCGCCGCCGCCGAACCCGGAGGCAGGCGTCCGACCGAGGGATCCGACGCGTAGTCGGTGTTCTGCTTGGCGTGATAACGGCTCAGGCTCAGCTGCACGCGCTGCTGGCCGTCGATGCGCCAGCCGAGCTTGCCGCTGACGTTGTAGACGTTGGAATCGAACAGATCGCCCTGGCTCGGCTCCGGCGCGATGCGATGGCCGTGTGCGTCGTAGGGGCTGCCGATGCGCTGCGCGCCGATGTGGAAGGCGTAGTCGATCGGTCCCTGGCTGCCCGAGAAGTGCTGCTGCACGTTGGCGCTGAGGCCTTCCTTGCTGAGCCGTGTCAGCGGCGTGCCCAGCGTCACGGTGGTGTCGGCGCTGGGCGGGCCGCCCGCGGTGCGGGTCGTGATCGAGATGATGCCGCCGCTTGCGCCTGCGCCGTAGAGCGCGCTGCTGCCGCGCAGCACCTCGATCCGCTCGATGTTGCTCGGATCGATCGTGGCGAGATTGCGGGCGGAATCGCGGTTGGTATTGAGCGGAATGCCGTCGACCAGCACCAGCGCGCTGCGTCCGCGCAGCGTCTGGCCGAAGTCCGTCACGGTGCGGCTCGAATCGGCCATGCCGGGAATCAGCTTGCTGAGCATCGTCGCCAGATTGGTGGAGCCGGTTTTCAGCTCCTCGATCTGCTCGCGCTCGATCACGGTGACCTGCCGCGTCGGATTGACCAGATCGCTCTTGATGCGGTCGACCCGTACCTCGACGGTGCTCAACTCATGCGCGGGTGCGATGCCCGGGCTGTCGGACGGCGCCTGCTGCGCCAGCGTGGAAAGCGGGGCGCCGCCGGCGATGGCCGCGGCGATCAGGGCCGACGGCGTCAGCCGCGACGGTTGCAAACAGGCCAGTTTCTGTCTCATGGCGCGTGGGTCCGGGCTCTCTCGTAATCTACGGTTACAAAAAGCCGTCAATCATATTGATAACGATTCCTGTTTGCAACATATCTTGGAATCCAATTGGCACTCCACGACATAACTGGCCGGTCAGCCTTGCGCGGCGATGCGGCCCAGCGCTTCGCGGAACGCCTGTGCGGCCGGTCCGAGCGGCTGGTCGACGCGATGGGCCAGGTACGCTTCGTAGAGGACGCGGGCGTCGCGGCCCAGCGAGGTGGTGGCCACGCGCACCAGCCGCCCTTCGCGCAGATCGCGTTCGACCAGCCATCGCGGCAGCCGGCCCCAGCCAAGGCCGGACAGGATCAGCGCGTATTTGGTGTCCTGCGTGTTGACGCGGCAGGTCTGCGGCGACAGCACGCCGAAGTCGCGGCCGGCGGACAGCGGCGTGGGATCGGACTGCACGATCTGCAGGTGATCGGCCAGATCGGCGAGGCCAAGCGGCGGGCCGCGCCGCCGCGCCGCCAGCGGGTGATGCGCGGACACGACCGCCACCACCTCCGTCGAGGACAGCGCCTGCAGCGCGACGCGCGGATCGCGGAATCCCTCGCCGACCATCACCGCCAGCGTGGCGCGCTGCTCCAGCAGGGCGGCCAGCGGCCCGCCGAGCGGTTCGACCGCGAGCCGGATCGCCACCGAGGGATAGCGGCTGCGCATCGCTTCCAGGGCGGCACTGATCTGCGCCAGCGGGAACAGCGTATCGACGACCACCGACAGTTCCAGCTCCAGTTGCTGGCCGAGGCCGCGGGCACGCGCCCGCATCGCATCGACGCGCAGCAGGATGTCGCGCGCGTTGACCAGCAGCGCCTGGCCCTCCGCGGTCAATACCGGCCGCCGCCGGCTGCGGTCGAACAGCGCGACGCCGAGCTGCGCCTCCAGATTGGCGATCGCGTGGCTGACGGCCGATTGCACACGGCCGAGCTTTGCCGCTCCAGCGCGGAAACTGCCGGCCTCCGCGACGGTGGCGAAGGTGCGCAACTGGTCGAGGGTCAGGGCGTCGAGCATGGTGCGGAGCGGGTGGAGTCGGTGGCTCGGCTGGGCTTGATTGATCTATCTGATCGATCGTTTGGATCGAACTTATATCACTTCCGTCGATGTGCCGCCGATGCAATGCTGTGCGACATCGCGAGGTTCCGGTGTTGGAGAACGAGATGACGGATTATGCGAACGATCGGGCGAGCGATCGTGCGGCCGGAGGGCGGGCATGGGCCGCCGGCGAAGGGCGGGGCAAGGCGGTGCCGGTAGCCGCCGCGCCGTCCGGCAAGACGGGGCAGATAACGCCAGCGCCGTCAGGCAAGACGGCGCAGATAGCGCCAGCGCCGTCAGGCAAGACGGCGCAGATAGCGCCAGCGCCGTCAGGCAAGGCAGCGCCGATGGCCGCCGCACCTTCCGGCGAGGCAGCGCCGATGGCCGCCGCGCCGTCCAGCCAGGCTGCGATGTGGCTGACCGTGGCGGTGGTGGTCGGCGCCGGGGTCGTGGCGGCGTTGCAGGTCGGCAAGGCCGCGATCGCGATGCCGATGCTGCAGGCTGACCTTGGCGCGACCCTGGCGCAGGCCGGCTGGCTGATGGCGATCGTCGCGGTGCTCGGCTCGCTGGGCGGGATTCCGGCCGGCGCGCTGGTGCCCGCCTTCGGCGACCGGCGGGTCTTGCTGGGCGGTCTGCTCGCGGTGGTGGTGGGCGCCTGCGCCGGCGCGCTGGCGCCGACGCTGCCGGCCCTGATGGCGTCGCGTTTCGTCGAAGGGCTGGGCTTCCTGCTGATCGCGGTGGCCGGGCCCGCGGTGCTGCAACGCGTGGTGCCGCTGCAGCGCCGCGATTTCGCCTTTGCGCTGTGGAGCTGCTTCATGCCGGCCGGCATGGCGCTGGCGATGCTCGCCGGTCCGCTGTTCGGCAACTGGCGCGGACTCTGGTGGGGGAGCGCGGCGCTGGCCGTCGTCGCGATGGCGGCGGCGCGGCTCGCGATACCCGCCTGCGCGCGGTGGCAGGCATTGACGCAGCGATCATCGCCATCGCAATCGCAATGGTCACCGCAATCGCAATGGCAGTCACAGTCGCCATTGCAATCGCAATCGCAATCGCAGTCCCGGTCGCAGTCGCCGTCGCCGTCACAGTCGCAGTCGCAGTCGCAGTCGCAGTTGCAGTCGCAGTCGCAGTCGCAGTCGCAGTCGCAGTCGCAGTCGCAGTCGCAGTCGCAGTTGCCAACGCCAACGCCAACGCCAACGCCAACGCCAACGCCAACGCCAACGCCAACGCCAACGCCAACGCCATCGCCATCGCCATCGCCATCGCCGTCGCCATCGCCGTCGCCATCGCCGTCGCCGTCGCCGTCGCGCGGCGTTGCCGGCATGCGCGCCGATATGGCCGCGGTGCTGCGCGCCGCGCAGCCGCTGCGGCTGGCCGCCTGCTTCGCGCTCTACAGCCTGATGTTCTTCGCGTTGTTCAGCTTCCTGCCGGTGCTGCTGATCGAGCGGATCGGCGCCTCGCACCGCATGGTGGGGCTGCTGACCGCGCTCGCGATCGGCGCCAACATGATCGGCAATCTGGCGGCCGGCTATCTGCTGGCGCGCGGCGTGTCGCGGCCCGTGCTGGTGGGCGGCACCTGCGCGACGATGGGCCTGGCGGCGCTCGGCATCTTCCTGCCGGTGTTCGGCGACGTGCCGACCTTCCTGCTATGCCTGCTGTTCTCGGCGGTGGGCGGCCTGATTCCCGCCACCTTGCTGTCGAGCGCGCCCGTGGCGGCACCAACCGCCGCGCTGGTCCCGGTGGTGGTCGGCCTGCTGATGCAGGGCAGCAATCTGGGGCAGGTGGTCGGGCCCGTTACCGTGGGCGCGGCCATCGAGACCTGGGGCTGGCACGCCGCCGCAGCCGTGGTGGCGCTATCGGCGTTGGCCGCCATGCTGCTGGCGCGCGGCATCCGATTCCCACGCGATGCGGCGGGGTGATCCGCTCCGCCGAGGCGCGAAAAGCCCGGGTCAGAGCGTCTTTTCGGTCAGTGTGCCTGTGTTGCGCGCCAGTCTGTTCGCTTTGCGCTCGATGGTGGCGCAGCGCTCCAGAAGGGTTTCGAACGGCTCGCCTTCGTCTAGCAGGAGGCCGTCGTCGACCATGCGTTGATAGTCGGCCGCCAATGCCGTGAGCGCCTTGTCGCCGGGCACCAACTGCAATCCTCCGGACACTGCCAAGCCATAGTCGATCGGGGCGCCATCAGGGGATTTCTCGGCGAAGAAGACGCCTTTGTGCTGTGCGACGGCGTGTGCAAGACCGCGATCGGCAATGGCGGCATCGGCGAGCCCGGCATCGTCGAGACGCACCAGATCATGCCAATGCCTGGCGAACCGTGCGGTGCCACGGAATTCGCCTTGAGCACAGAAGACGTGGATCGCCGTGGCCTTTTCCCAGAATGTGCGCTCGGCACGCATCACGCGCGCGGTGGTGCCGGGAAATGCGATCTCGGGAAGGTGCGTGGCCGCATCGCATTGGATCGGGCGTGAGTGACAAGGCTCGCCGGTACATCGTGCACCGAACTCAAGCATGACGATAGGGGAAACGTAGCCTGTTCCCCCGGACAACGGCTCATAGGCGATGAAGACCTTGTCGCCTTCCGCGCGGGCGATCGCAGGCAGCCGCTGCCGGGCCAATTCATGCTGGATCGACGGAAGGACCTGTGCCGCGACCCAGGCCGACAGGCGCGCACGGATCGCCTTGCTCCATCGCTTCTCCTGACTCCGGTTTGGCGGCAGCGGTTCGCCGGCATCTCCGATCAGGCCGCCGGCAATCGCCCGGATGTCATAGGTCAGGTCGATGTCTTCGGAGAAACGCCGTATCGCGCCATACGCCTTCGACAGCGAGGTGCCGCCCTTGAAGACCAGATGATCGGAATAGGAGCTCGCAAAGAGATGCCGCAGCGACCAAACCACCCACAGATCTTTTTCAAGCAGGTGCGGTGGCCTGCCGGAGCGCGTCGCGACCACTTCGAGAGCGTCCCGTTGCTCCGCCCGGGACAGGCTGAAGAATTCCGTCACGTTGGATCAATGCTGCAGCAGGGTACTGACTTCCTTGGCCATCCACGTCGGCAGCTGGCCGCGCGACGACGCGACTTCGGCGAGGTCCGATGCCGACAGTAGCGGCCGCAGCTTCCGGATCGCTTCATTGGCGTGCTGCGGTCCGAGCCAGGTCAAGGCACGCAGGATCTTGCCAGCCGGACGTCCTGCAAGGACCAGTTGCCATCGGGGCGCGTGCCGGAACTCGATGGTCTGGGCCCCCAGCTTGAGCGTGCGGCTGCGGCCTGAAGTCAAATACACCGCCCGCACGGGGACCTGCGTGGTCAGCCCCAATTCGTTTGCCGCTGCGGCGCCATGCGGTACCACGGTTTCCCCGCGCTGCTGAGCCAAGCCCTCCACCACGGCGGAAGCTGCCGGGGCGCGCGTACCGAATCGGGTGGATACCGGCACCGCATAGATCCCGCGTTCGACGCGCAGCAGGGCACTCCGGCGCGTCAGGCGGCAAAGCGCTTGGTCGATCGCTGCCCGATTGCCAAGGTGCAGCAAGCCCTTGGCGACCAGCGGCGTGCCTTCCGGCAAGCCGGTTGCGTATTCGAGGATGCGTTGGGCAAGGGGCTGCATGGTCGTGTCCTTCATCGGTGTCATAAATATATATCAGTTTCTGACAACCGGCAAACAGAATGACGAGGCAGCCGGCCGCGCCGGCCGCCAAGACACTAGGCAGGGATTAAGTTTGACGGCCCGCCGACCGCTTCTTCGGCTCCGGCGAGAAGCCATCCCACACCCGCATCGCGCAATCCACCACGCGATGCAGCCGCTGGCGTGACGCGCCGGTGCGGGCCTGGATCGACAGGCCCTGCAGCACCGTTTCGAAATACGCGGCAAGGGCGCCGACGTCGGTGTCGGCCGGCAGTTCGCCGGCCTCGACGCCTTGCTTCAGGCGCTGGCGTACCGACTCGCCGACCGTGCGCAGCTTGCTCGACAGCATGGTCTTCATCTCGCTGTCGTCGTCCGGGCAGGCGGCGGCCACCGATACCACCAGGCAGCCGCGCGGGGTCGTCGGGTCGCAATAGGCCTCGACGTTGTCGCGCAGCATCGCCTCGACCGCCGCGCGCGCGGTGGGGCGCGCCAGGGCCGGGGTGGTGAAGTTCATGGTGCGCTGGTACAGCGCCGTGGCCTCGCGGAACAGCTGCGCCTTGTCGCCGAAGGCGGCATAGAGGCTGGGGCGGTTGATCCCCATCGCGGCCGTCAGCTCGCTCAGCGACGCCTGTTCGTAGCCGCGCTCCCAGAACACGCGCATGGCGGCCTGCAGGGCGGTGTCGCGGTCGAAGGCGCGGGGTCTTCCTCGTTGGCTCATGGATGGAACGGTGAATTCTGTACTGACCGGATAGTAAATCCCTTGACCGTCGGCGACAACGTGCCAATAATTCGCTTTAAATTTGTACCGACAAGTACAGATTTTAGGTGGAACGCACGATGCCGGTCCGGCAGCCCGTCGGGCGACGGACCGGCGAACCGAAAGATCACGTTGAACACCACGTTCAAGGAGCAAGACATGGCATCCCTGCAAGGAAAAACGGCACTGGTCACCGGCGGCAGCCGGGGCATCGGCGCGGCGATCGCGCGACGCCTGGCGGCCGACGGCGCCGACGTTGCGCTGACCTACGCCAGCTCGGAGCAGCAGGCCGAACAGGTCGCCGCCCAGGTGCGTGCGCACGGACGGCAGGCGCTGGCAATCCGCGCCGACAACACCGATCCGAAGGCCGTGGCCGACGCGGTGGCGCGCGCGGCCGCCCAGTTCGGCAAGATCGATATCCTGGTGAACAACGCCGGCATCTTCCGCGCGGGCTCGCCGGCCGAACTGACCCTCGACGACTTCGACGCCACGATGGCCGTGAACGTGCGCGCCGCCTTCGTCGCGATCAAGGCGGCGGCGGAGGTGATGCCCGATGGCGGTCGCATCATCTCGATCGGCAGCAGCCTGGCGGTGCGCGTGCCGGGGCAGGCGATGTCGATCTACAGCGCCAGCAAGGCGGCGCTGGTCGGCATGACGCAGGGCCTCGCGCGCGATCTCGGTCCGCGCGGCATCACGGTCAATGTGGTGCACCCCGGTTCGACGGCCACCGACATGAACCCGCCCGATGGCCCGCATGCGGACTGGCAGCGCTCGCTGATGGCGGGGCAGCAGCGTTATGCCTCGCCCGATGAGGTCGCCGCGGTCGTGGCGCTGCTGGCCTCGCCGGAGGCGCAGGCCGTGACCGGCGCGGCCTGGACGATCGATAACGGCGCCAACGCCTGATCGATCGAACGACCGGACCGATCGAACGACAGATCGATCGATTGACCGACTCGATCGAGCGAGCGCGATCGAGCGGTCGGGGGAAGGTCGGGCGCGGCAACGTCGCGTCCACGCTTCCCGCTTGACATCCGAATTTCCGCGGCGGTATAAAGGCGCCGTGGGTAGAAGCGGTCGATTGAACAAGCAGCGGCGCAATGCCGCGATCGTTCAACTGGAGATTGCTCACTGACGGAGTACTGTCGGTGGCGCATTCTTCCAACGCTCCCCTCGACAGTGCTCCCGAACGCAACGCGCGCCCGGCCCGTCGGCAACGACCGGCCCGGTCCCGCATGCCTTCAACCTGCAGCATTGCGAGGAGACTCCCGCATGATCATCGACACCAGTTGCTATCCGACCAATCTGGTCGATCTGGCATGGCGGCACGATGGCGAGCCCTTCACCGGCGAGCGCCTGATCCAGATGATGGATGGCCCATTCCTGATCAACGGCAAGCCGCGCCGCATCGATCGCGCCTTCATCCAGCCGCCGCAAGGCAACACCATCTACACCTGGACCGACGGCACCAGGTCGGGCAGCGAATCGATCGACGCCTATATGGCCTACACGGTCGAGATGGTGCGCAAATATCCCGACCGCTTCATCGGCTGCTTCGTCTACAACCCGCGCTGCGGCGTCGAGAACGGCGTCAATGCGATCGACCATTACGTGCGCAAGCTCGGCTTCAAGATGGTCCAGTTCCAGGCCAATATGCACGCCTATCGGCCCGACCGCGCGCTCGACTGGCTGCGTCCTGCGCTGCAGAAATGCGCGGAACTGGGCGTGCTGGTCAAGCTGCATACCGGCGACGGTCCCTACAGCATCCCGACCGAATGGGTGCCGATGATCAAGGAATTCCCGACGGTCAATTTCATCATGGCCCACTTCGGCGTGCAGACCGGCGGCGTCTATTGCTTCGAGCCGTTCCAGATGGCGATGGACATGCCCAACGTCTATTGCGAATCGGGCTGGTGCCTGCAGTCGCGCATCGTCGAATTCGCCAAGGTGTTGCCCAGGCACAAGATCCTGTTCGGCTCCGATACGCCGCCGAACGAGCCGGGCATGTGGCTGCGCCTGCTGGAGGTGCTGTGTTTCGAGCCGCCGCAGGGGCTCAATCTGGACGAGGACACGCTCGAGGACTACCTCGGCAACAACGTCGCGCGGATGATCGGCCTCGAACCGACGCCGGTGCCGCGCACGGTCGAAGAGGCCCGCGCCAGGCTCGCCGCCTGATGACGACCTGATGGCGCTCGGATGGCGCGACGATGGCGCACCGATGGCGGCCCGCATGCCGCTCTCATCGCCGCTCCCATCGCCGCCCGATCCCCGCCCACGACCGCTTCCAGACCACGCAGCCCCGCACGGAGCCACTGCAATGATCATCGACACCCATCTGCATCCCACCAACCTCGTCGACGAGGCCTGGCGCCATACCGGCGAACCGTTTACCGGCGAGCGCCTGCTCAAGATGATGGACGGCCCCTACATCATCAACGGCAAGCCGCGCCGCATCGATATGGGCTTTATCCAGCCGCCGCCCGGCAATACCGGCTATCGCGACGGCAATCGCCGCGGCCGCGAAGGCGTGCGCGACTACATGGCCTATGTGGCCGAGCTGTGCCAGAAATATCCGGACCGCTTCATCGGCAATTTCACCTTCAATCCGCGCTGGGGCCCGGAAGAGGGCGCGCTCGAGCTCGAATACCACGTCAAGGAATACGGCTTCAAGATGATGAAGCTGCATGCCAACATGCACGGCTATCGTCCCGACCGCGCGCTCGATTGGCTGCGGCCCGCCTTGAAGATGTGTGCGAAGTACAACGTCGTGGTGCTGATCCATACCGGCGACGGGCCGTACACGATTCCGACGATGTTCTATCCGATCATCCGCGAATTCCCGATGGTCAACTTCATCATCGGCCATTTCGGCATCCAGACCGGCGGCAATTATTCGTTCGAGGCGTTCTGGATGGCGATGGACACGCCCAATGTCTATTGCGAATCGGGCTGGTGCTTCCAGTCGCGCATCGTCGAATTCGCCCGCCAATTGCCGCGCAACAAGATCGTGTTCGGCACCGACACGCCGCCGAACGAGCCCGGCATGTGGCTGCGCGAGCTGGAGATGCTGTGCGGCCCCGCGCCGCAGGGCATGGACCTGGACGAGGACGGGCTCGAGGACTACATGGGCAACAACATCGCCCGCCTGATCGGCCTGGAGACCACGCCGCCGCCGCGCACGATGGAGGAGGCGCAGGCCCGCCTGACCGACACCTACGCCGGTCTTCGCTGAACGGGCCGCTGATCGGGCCGACAACGCGTCCGGGCCGGGCAGCGCCAGCGTGCGCCGCCCGGCCGGCGTGACAAGGAGAGATCGATGACATCGCGGCTCAATTCGGGGCTCAATTCGGCGCTCAATTCGGGGCCCGGTTCCGGGCTCCATCCCGGGCCCACTCCCGGGCGCTATTCGTCCTCGCAGGACTTTCGCGACTTTCTGGCGGCCTATCGGGCCGCGCATCCCGACGATGTGCTGGTGATCGGCGAGGAGGTGGGTGCGGACCAGGATGCGACCGCCGTGGTCTGGCAGCTGGCCGCGCAGGGACGCCATCCGATGCTGGTGTTCGAGCGCGTGCGCGGACTCGACGCGCCGCTGGTGACCAATGTGTTCGCCTCGCGCGAGCGCGTCGGCCGGCTGCTCGGCGTCGGTGCCGACGGCATCCATGCGGAATACCAGGCGCGCAGCCGCCGCCTGGTGCCGCCGCGCGAGGTCGACCGCGGACCGGTGCTGGAGGTCGTGCAGACCGACGGCATCGACCTGCGCACGATCCCGGCGATCCGGCATTTCGCCACCGACCGCGGTCCCTATATCACCAACGCGATCCTGATCGCGCAGGACCCCGAGACCGGCATCGGTAACGCCAGCTATCACCGCTCGATGGTGCATTCGGCCACCGGCATCGCCACCAGCCTGCATTCGCGCGGCCATCTGTGGCGCATGCAGCAGCAGGCCGCCGCGCGCGGCCAGCCCTTGCCGGTCGCGATGGTGATCGGCGCGCATCCGCTGTTCATGCTGGCTGGCGCGGCGCGCCTGCCGTACGGCGTGGACGAGCGCCACGTTGCCGGCGGCCTGTTCGGCGCGCCGCTGGAGGTCGTGCGCACGCCGCGCCATGGCATCGCGGTACCCGCCAGCGCCGAGATCGTGCTGGAGGGCGTGATCGATCCGGAGGCGCGCGTCGACGAGGGACCGTTCGGCGAGTTCACCGGCTATTCGTCGGACCGCTCGACCAACAACCTGCTGCTCGTCGAGACGATCCTGCGCCGGCGCGACGCGATGCTGATCGACGTGGTCGGCGGCAATTCGGCCGAGCACCTCAACCTCGGGCGGATTCCGCGCGAGTCCGAGATGGTCGAGAAGCTGAAGGAGCGTTTTCCCAGCGTCACCGCGGTGCACTACCCGAGCTCGGGCACGCATTTCCATGCCTATGTCGCGCTCAAGCCGATGCGCGCCGGCGAGGCGCGCCAGGTCATGCTGGGGCTGCTGGGCTGGGATCCGTACCTGAAGACGGTGATCGCGGTCGACGAGGATGTCGACATCACGCGCGACGAGGAGGTGCTGTGGGCGGTCGCCACGCATCTGCAGCCGCATCGGGACGTGGTGGTCGTCGACGGCCTGCCGGGCAGCGCGCTCGATCCCTCGGCCTCCGGCGCCGGCACCACCTCGCGCATGGGGCTCGATGCGACGCGCGGCCCGCAGTTCGACGGCATCCGCGCGCGCATCGGCGACGATGCGATGGCACGCGCGGCGCGGCTGCTCGGCAAAGCGATGGGGCGCCCATGAGCCGGCGTCTCGTGGTCGCCATCACCGGCGCAAGCGGCGCGATCTACGGCGTGCGCCTGCTGCAGTGGCTGGCGCAGCAGCCGGACTGGCGCACCGATCTGGTGGTGACGCCGTCGGGATGGCTGACGATCCAGCACGAGCTCGGTCTGCGCCGCGCCGAGGTCGAGGCGCTGGCCGACGTCGCGCACAACGTGCGCGATATCGGCGCCACCATCGCCAGCGGCTCGTACCGCTGCGCCGGCATGGTAGTGGCGCCGTGTTCGATGCGCACGCTCGCGGCGATCGCGCATGGCCTCGCGGACAACCTCGTCACGCGCGCCGCCGACGTGATGCTGAAGGAAAGGCGCCGGCTGGTGCTGCTGCCGCGCGAAACGCCGCTGCATCTGGGCCATCTGCGCAATCTGACCGCGGTGACCGAGATGGGCGCGATCGTGCTGCCGCCGGTGCCGGCGTTCTACCACCGGCCCAGCACCATCGACGATCTGGTCAACCATACCGTCGGGCGCACGCTCGACCTGTTCGATATCGACCATGCCGGCCTGGTCGCGCGTTGGCAGGGGATGCGTCCCGCGCCCGCCGACGCGATGCCAGCGGCAATGGCGCAGGAGGAGACACGATGAATGCCCTTACGTCCCTTGATTCCCTGACGTCCCTGACGTCCCTTGCATCGGAAGGGGTCCGCCCGGCCACCGCCGAGCAAGCCGCCGCACATCCTGCCGAGCGCGCGGCCGTGCCGGTACCGGTGACGATCCTGACCGGTTTTCTCGGCGCGGGAAAGACCACGCTGCTGAACCATATCCTGACCGAGCGGCACGGCCACCGCATTGCGGTGATCGAGAACGAGTTCGGCGAGGTCGATGTCGATTCGGATCTGGTGCTCAGCTCGGACGAGGAGATCTACCAGATGACCAACGGCTGCATCTGCTGCGTGGTCGATGTGCGGACCGATCTGGTCCGCATCCTGCAGAAGCTGCTGGCGCAGCCCGAACGCTTCGACCACATCATCGTCGAGACCAGCGGCCTGGCCGACCCCACGCCGGTCGCGGCGACCTTTTTCATGGACCACGAAGTCGCGCGCGAGGTCGCGCTCGACGGGGTGGTGACGCTGGTGGACGCGCTGCATATCGAAAGCCATCTGGACGATCCGCGGCTGCGCGGCTTGGACAACCAGGCGGTCGACCAGATCGTCGCCGCGGACCGCATCGTCATCAACAAGACCGACCTGGCCGATCCGGCGGCGGTCGACGCGCTGGAGGCGCGCCTGCGCCGGCTCAACGAGGGCGCGCGGATCCTGCGTTCGAACTATGCGCGCGTCGATCTGCGGCAGATCCTGGGGATTGGCGGGTTTACGCCGGGGATGGCGGTGCTCGACGACAGCGAGGACGAGTACGGGCATGACCACGACCACGACCACGCCCCCCACGGTGCCGACCATGGCCACGTCTGCGACGAGCATTGCGGCCATGACCATGGCAACGGCTACGATCATGACCAGGATCATGGCCACGCTCATGACCACGCGCACCGGCACGACCCCTCGGTGTCCTCGGTCTCGCTGGTATTCGACCGGCCGTTCGACGGAGACCGTCTCGCCAGCGCGATCCGCGCCTTGCTGGCGGCGCAAGGGGACGACCTGTTTCGTATCAAGGGCATCGTCGCCGTCGCCGGCAGCGAGCGGCGCCATGTCCTGCAGGCCGTGCACCGGCAGCTCGACCTGCATGCGGGCGAGCCGTGGCTGGACGCGCCCCGCGACAGCAAGCTGGTCTTTATCGGCCGCAACCTGGATCGCGGTCGGCTGCAGACGATGCTGGGGATCTGCCTGGCACGTTGAGGCGAGGGCGTAGCGGCGCATCGGCGCCGTGGCGGCGGGCGTAGGGCGTAGGGCGTAGGGCGTAGGGCGCCCTGGATCACCGTCATTTCGCTCCCCGCATAAGCGCCGCTATCCGCGCCGCTACCCGTCGCCCCGCCATTCTCCGCGCCGCTATTTCTCGGCGCCGCTATCCTTCGCGACGCTGCGCCCGGCGCAAGGTATCCGACGGCAACTCGCCAAATTCGCGCCGATATTCACGCGAGAACATGCTCAGATGCGCGAAGCCGTGCCGCAGCGCGATCGCGGTCACCGCGCCGGGCTGCTGCGGCGCCCGCAGCAGGCTGTCGCGCGCGCCCTGCAGGCGCAGCAGCCGCAGATATTCCATCGGCGTCGCGTTCTTGCTGCGCCGAAAGCCCACCTGCAGCGAGCGCTCGGACACGCCGCAATGGTCGGCGAGTTCGCGCATCGTGATCGGGCGATCGAGATTGCGGCGCAGATACTGGATCGCGCGCCGGACATAGGCAGGCAGCGTCGGCTGGAAGCGCCGCGGCAGCGTGGCGCCGTCGCCGGAGAACTGGTCGAACAGCAGCGTCGACACCACCATATGCTCGATGCTGGCGTCGATGGTTGGATTGGCGGCGCCGGCCCGGCGCGTGCGCATCTCCGCGCGCAGATATCCCACCAACGCCTGCCAGCGCTCGGCCAGGCCATTCCCTCCATTGCCATTCAGGCCATCATCGCTGGCCAGTCGCGGCGCGAACGCGATCGGCGCCGGCGGCTCGAAGCCGAAATGCTCGCGGAACGCATGTTCGATCGCGCGCCGGCGTAGCACCACGCAGAAGCGTTCGCAATCCTCATTGAGCAGCAGCCGCGTGCGCAGCGTCGGCGAGGCGACCAGCGTACTGCCGTGCGGATAATGCTGCGACTGGCCGTCGGTGAGCGCCTCGCAATGGCCCGCCAGCGTGGTCTGAATCACGTACTCATCCTTGCCGGGCTGCGGCTCGATCTCCATCGCCGTGCTGTAGCGGATATCGACCAGCGACAGCTGTCCGATATGGCATTGCTCGGCCTCGACATGCAGCGGCGCGCGCGCGTCGAGCGGCCGCACCCGCGTGGGTCCGAACAGCCGCGCGCACAGCGCTTCCACATGCGGCAGTTCGCTGGCATGGAATCGATGGACGGCGCCAAGGCCGGGCGCGGAAACGTCGGAAGGCGGCTGCATGGAAGGGCGGAGCAGAGGATGCGATGACAGGCACCCGCAACGGCGGTGCGCGCTATCGTAAGGGCCGCCCTTGCCGACGGCAAAGCCGGGACAAACCCGCAGCGCTCGGCGGCATCGCGGTCGTCTTCGGGCAGCCATCGCATGTCCATCGCACCACCATCGCACCACCACCGCATCACCGTCGCTCCACCCGCACCAGCACCGCCCGCACCAGCACCACCCGCACCAGCATCGCACGCACCAGCACCGCACGCACCAGCACCGCACGCACCAGCACCGCGTGCCTCACATCGCTGCGCTTTGCGCCTATCGCCTTCGCAATTGCGCTATGACCGCCCACGCGCGGCCGCTACTGTGGCTGCAGGCGCCGCTTCGAGCGCCTTCAGCCACCACCAAGGAGACGACGATGGCTTCGCCCCAACACCCGGTCGACGCGGTGCTGCCGCCGCGCGCCATGCTCACGCTGGGCTTCCAGCACATGCTGGTCAGTTATCTGGGCGCGATCACGGTGCCGATGATCGTTGCCGCCGCATTGAAGATGACGCCGGCGCAGACCACGCTGCTGATCAGCACCGCGCTGTTCACCTCGGGCATCGCCACGCTGCTGCAGACCGTGGGCTTCTGGAAGTTCGGCGTGCGGCTGCCGATCATGCAGGGCGTCGCGTTCAGTTCGGTTGGACCGGTGATCGCGATCGGCACCGATCCTTCGCTGGGTTTCCAGGGCGTCTGCGGCGCGATCATCGGCGCGGGCGTCATCACGCTGCTGCTGGCCCCGGTGATCGGGCGGCTGCGGCAGTTCTTCCCGCCGGTGGTGACGGGGTGCATCGTCACCGCGATCGGGCTGTCGCTGTTTCCCGTCGCCTATCAATGGCTGGGCGGCGGGCGCGGTGCGCCGCAGTTCGGCGCGCCGGTGTTCTTCGCGGTGGCGATTGGCGTGGTCGCGCTGATCCTGGCCATCAACCGTTACGGCAGCGAGTTCCTGCGCAATCTGTCGGTGCTGATCGGCCTGCTGGCCGGCGCGGCGGTGGCCACGGCGCTCGGCATGGGCGACTTCGCCGAGGTGCGGCGCGCGCCGTGGTTCACGATGGTGCAGCCGTTCGCCTTCGGCCTGCCGGTGTTCGATATCGGCGCGATCGTCACGATGACCATCGTGATGCTTGTGCAGATGGTCGAGTCGATGGGGCTGTTCATCGCGATCGGCGATCTGGTCAAGCGCCCGGTCAGCGAACGCGAGGCGACCAACGGCCTGCGCGCCAACGGCCTGGCCAGCGCGATCGGCGGCATGTTCGCGGCCTTTCCGTATATCGCTTTCATGGAGAACGTGGGGCTGGTGATCGTGACCGGCGTGCGCAGCCGCTGGGTCGTCGCCACCTGCGGCGTGCTGCTGTGCGCGGTCGCGCTGGTGCCGAAGATCGGCGCGCTGTTCGCGTCGATTCCGGCCGCCGCATTGGGCGGCGCCGCGCTGGTGATGTTCGGCGTGGTCGGCGCGGCGGGCATCAAGACGCTGGGTCAGGTCGACTACGAGAACAACCGCTCGAACCTGACCATCGTCGCCATCACGCTGGCCTGCGCGCTGATGCCGGTGATCATGCCGTCGGTGCTGGAGAAGCTGCCCGAAGCGCTGCAGCCGTTCGTGCACAGCAGCGTGATCATCGCCTGCGTGGTGTCCGTCTTCCTGAACCTGCTGCTCAACGGCCTGCCCGGCCGTGACGCACCGCTGGCCCATGCCGGCGAACATGCCCCGGAGATCTGATCTTGACTGAAGTCCAATCCATCAACGAAAACCCGTGCGAGAACCTGCTCGACAACCTGCTGATCTGCGGCGCCGCTGCGGTGATGACCGGCCACGCGGGCCCGGCGGCGCGCGCCGGCGCGGCCGATATCCGCATCCGCGACGGCCGCATCGCCGAGATCGCAGCCGGACTTGCGCCGCTGCCGGGCGAACGCGTGCTCGATGCCACGGGCTGCGTGGTCTATCCGGGCTGGATCAATACGCACCACCATCTGTTCCAGAACCTGCTCAAGGCCGTGCCCGCCGGCATCAATGCCGATCTGCAGGCCTGGCTGGCGGCGGTGCCGTATCCGCGCCTGGCGGCCTTCACGCCCGAGGTGCTGCGTGCCGCGGTGCGGCTCGGCATGGCCGAGCTGCTGCTGTCGGGCACCACCACCTGCGCCGATCATCATTACCTCTATCACCACGGCCATGGCGCCGAGACCGGCGACCTGCTGTTCGACGTGGCCGAGGAAATGGGGCTGCGGCTGGTGCTGTGCCGCGGCGGCGCGATCCAGTCGGCCGCCGATCATCCCGGCATGTCGAAGACCGCGCTGGTGCCGGAGACGCTCGACGAGATGGTTGCCGATATCGAACGGCTGAAGGCGCGCTATCACGACCCGGCCGGCGATGCGATGCGGCGCGTCGCGGTGGCGCCGACCACGCCGACGTTCTCGCTGCCGCCCGCGATGCTGCGCGAGCTGGCCGAGTTCGGCCGCGGGCTCGGCCTGCGCCTGCACACGCATCTGTCGGAGACCGACAACTACGTGCGCTTCTGCCGCGAGAAATATCGCTGCACGCCGGTGGAATTCGTCGGCGAGCATGGCTGGCTCGGCCCCGACGTCTGGTTCGCGCATCTGGTCACGCTCTCGCCCGACGAGATCCGCATGCTGGCCGCGACCGGTACCGGCATGGCGCACTGTCCGGTCAGCAACGCGCGGCTGGGCAGCGGCGTGGCACCGGTGCGCGCGCTCGCCGACGCCGGCGTGCGGATCTCGCTCGGGGTGGACGGCGTCGCCTCCAATGAATCGGGCAGCATGGTCAACGAGGCGAACTTTGCCTGGCTGGTGCACCGCGCGGTCGGCGGCGCCGCGCAGACCACGGTGGAGGAGGTGATTCACTGGGGCACCGCCGGCGGCGCCGCGGTGCTGGACCTGCCGCGGATCGGCACGCTGGCGCCGGGGCAGTCGGCCGACCTGGCGATCTACGACCTCAAAGGCCTGCGCTTTCACGGCTTTCACGATCTCGCCGCCGCGCCGGTGGCGGCGGGCGAGCCGACGCCGGTGCGCCACGTGTTCGTGCGCGGACGCCAGGTCGTGCAGGATGGCGCGATCGTGGGACTGGATCTGGAGCAACTGCGCCGCGAGGCGTACGACGCGATGCAGGTGCTGCAGCGGATCGCGGCTTGAATGTCGGGCGTGCGTGCGGCCCGAGCAGGGACCGGGCGGGGCGCCAGTAGCGCGCCAGTAGGGCGCGCGCAGAGCCCGAGTGGGGCTCGAGTAGGGCTCGAGTAGGGCTCGAGTAGGGCGTGAGTGGGGCGTGAGTGGGGCGAGAGCAGGGCGCGAAGTACGTCCCAAGTACGGCCTCGGTACGGGTCTGGAGGCGCGCCGTCGCCGGCGCGCCTCAAACGGGCTTAGCGACCGCTGGAGCCGCCGGTCCCTCCCGAACCGCCGGAGCCGCCACTGGTCCCGCCCGAGCCACCGGCGCCGCCGGAACCCATGCCCCCGGTACCGAGGCCGCCGGTTCCCGTTCCGGTGCTGCCCGAGCCAGAGGTGCCCGTGCTGCCCGAACTGCCGGGGCTTCCGGGGCTGCCCGAACCGGTGCCGGTTGAACCGCTGCCCGACCCGCTGGTGCCGCCGCTACCAGAGGTCCCACCCGTGCCGCTGCCGGAAGTGCCACCGCTGCCGCTGCCCGAGCGCCCGCGCGGAGCGCTGGCGCCGCTCTTGCTGCCCGAGCCGCCGGACTGATAGCCGGAGGTGCCAC